>JBKJQZ010000345.1:0-18862 GCA_046594835.1 Acidimicrobiales bacterium
GGTTATGAGGCGCTTGCGACCCGTATCGGCTGGTGTCAGGAACTGCCAGATCATGGCCCTGACCTGCAGGTTTGCTGTTGTCTGGTGTTGCCTGGTCCAGGCTCCTGACGGCCTCTGCCGGCCGATGCGTTAGAAGAAACGTTAGAAGAAACGTCTAGATCGTCGTGTTGTCTGCAACAAACAACATTCCGTTCTAGACAACTAGAGCTACGATGTTCCCTATGGCTCGACGTGCTCGCATCGACGAGGCCGCCGGGCAGCTCCGCGAGGTGCTCCCCGACGGCTGGAACGTCAGTGTGACGCGCCCCGCCAGCGACCGCAGCGACTTTCGGATCACCGCGCCGTCGGGTGCCGCCGTGAACGTCGAGGTCAAGGCGCTCAAGGACGGCACGCCCCGCTCCGTCGCCGCGCTCCCCGACCCCGATGGTCCGACGATCGCGCTCGCTGACTGGTTGAGCCCGCGTGCCCGCGACCTCCTCCGCACACGAGGCGTCAGCTATCTCGACACGACCGGCAACACCGAGATCAGCGTCGATGAACCCGGACTGTTCATCCGCACCAACGGCGCGGAACGCAACCCCGCCCCCCAGCCAACGGGCAGGCCAGGGCTGCGAGGGCCGAAGGCGTGGGCCCTCCTCCGGACGCTGGCCGAAGTCCCTCCCCCATTCGGTGTGCGCGAGCTGGCCGAGTCGGTCGACGTCGATGCCGGTTACGTCTCGCGCGTCCTGCGCGCGCTCGAAGATGAGCTGCTCGTCAAACGAACCCCGCGCGGTCCCGTCACCGAGATCGACTCGGAAGGCGTCCTTCGCAAGGCCGCGTCGACGTACTCGCTCTTCGACGCCAACGAAACCTCCACATGGGTCGCGTCCTCTGGTCCCGCTCGTTTGCTCGACGATCTCGGCAGTCGCCGCGTTGGCAGGTGGGCGGTGACCGGATCGTTCGCCGCCGCGCGTCTCGCGCCAGTCGCTGCACCCGAGCTGGCCGTGCTCTACACCGACGACCCTGAACAGCTTGCGAAGGCCGGTCGGCTGCTGCCCGCCACACGGGGTGCGAATGTCGTGCTGGCCACCCCGTACGACCCGATCGTGTTCGAGCGCACCGTCGAAACAGGAGCTGTCACGTACGTGTCAACCGCACAGGTCGTGCTCGACTGCTTAACCGGCAACGCGCGCATGCCCGCCGAGGGCGAAGCCGTCATCGCGTGGATGCGCAAGAACGAACCACGCTGGCGAACAGGCACGCTCGCGCTGCGCCCCAAGAAGCGGAGCGCGTGATGCCCGGCGACACGCCACGCATCGAATATCTCGAAGCGCGCCGCGTGCTGCTCAACGCGGTCACCGCCATGGAGGCACACCTCGACGCGCTCGTGCTCGTCGGCGCGCAAGCCGTCTACCTCAGAACCGAAGGCCGCATCGAGGGCTACCAACCGTTCACCACCGACGCCGACGTCGTGCTCGACCCGACCTTGCTCGCGGCCATCCCGCCACTCGGCGACGCGATGCGAGCCGCGGGCTTCATCCTCACCGACGAGCCAGGCATGTGGGAAGCAAGACTGACTCGGCCCGGCTTCGACGAAGAGATCGTCGTTCCCGTCGACCTCATCGTCCCCGAGGAACTCGCCCCCGACGCCGGCCGTCGCTCGGCGCGCCTTCCCGGCGCGCACGGCAAAGCGACCGCGCGCAAAAGCCCCGGACTCGCCGGCGCCGTCGTCGACAACTCCCCGATCGCGATCGGCGCGCTCGAACCCGACGACAACCGCGTAATCACCGTGAACGTCGCGGGCTACGGCGCACTCCTCGTCGCCAAACTGCACAAGCTCGGCGACCGCCTCACCACACCCAACCGCTTGCAAGCCAAAGACGCCGGCGACGTCTACCGAATCTTCGACGCCGTCGCGCCCGACGACATGGCCGCGACCATTCACGCGCTGATCGATGACGAACGATCTGCGGCCACCACAACCAAGGCGCTCGCCTACCTCGATCGCCTCTTCCTCACACCCGCCAGCACCGGAACCACGCTCGCCGTCGACGCGCTGCGGACGGTCCTTCCCGGCGAGACCGTCACCGCCGCGATGACCGCGTACACCGACGAGCTGCGGCGAATTCTCAGAGCTTGACGGGTGGACGTTTTGAATCCGATGCTCCGCTCATTTGCCGACTCGGGCACGTCGCGCCCCGCGACCTCCGCCGAACCTGCGCAGGTATCCTGCACCGGCCAACCAGCGAAGACGGCGCTCACCCATTTGACCTGCTCGACATTCAGACGCGCCTAGGCCACTCCGACCCGACAACCGCGATGCGCTCCTACCTCGACCCGATGGACACCAGAGCAGTCGAACGCGCCGCGGTTGTTCTCGATTGAGTCAAAGCGCGTGGGTCGTTAACTCTCAGGCGTTGGCGACTCACGAAGCTGAGCACTTAGGTCCATGAACTTCGAGAGCATGTCCGCATCCGCGAGTACGTCGACCGTGCACCAGTCGTCGTAAGCCTTCTTGACGGCTGTGATCTCGCGTTTTCGGACGGTTCCAAACCTTGCGTGATGCGCCACGAGGAGACGTACTTCCGCGCCCCATGCGCGCCTGAGATGGTGCGCGAGATCAGTCCAACACTCGCCCGTGACGAGGGCCTCGCGACGCTCGCGATCCTTTGTCATGTTGTACGGAAGCAAATACCAGCCAAGTGGGTTTGGGTGCCCTCCTCGATCGCAGTGTTTCCAATACTCGTGATCGTCAAAGCCGCCGACCTTGCGCGTTTGCTTGGGCATGAACTGCGAGCGAATCTCATCGGGCGACGCACGCAGCCACCGACCGGCCTCTAGGAAGTCGTTGTTGAACACCGTCAGTAGGTACTCGCTCTCAATGAGCTGTCTCACCAGAGCGAAGGACGCGTAGCGCCTCTCCTTCTGCAAAAGGACCACGGCGGATGCTCCGAGGTCAGCCGCAATCTGGAAGAGGAGTGCGGTGCCTCGGAAGGCGTCGAGTCGTTGGTTGTCTGCCGAGGCGCGATCTTGTGTTGTCTTGCCCGCAGGTCGAACGTCACCCACGCCGAGCCATGAGTCGATGGCGATCCATCCTGCGACCGAAGTCATCATCTCCGCTACCGTCTCGCAGAACTTCTCTCGCTGTTTGACGGCTTCGATGTCACCGATCGCGTCTGCGAACGCCTCGTCAAAATCGCCATCTCCGATCAGTTCTCGGAGAGCGGCCATCCCATCCTTAGTAAATCGGCCGGTCGCTTTTTTTGGCACCTCGCGAACGTAGGACTAGTTCGACGACTGAGGGGTCCAATCGTGCAGTCGAAGGGCCGTACCGATCCCGCGCTGTGACGACGCCCAAAGCCCGCGATGCGCGCGCTCAGGAGCAACGATCCGATCCGGCATCGCTACGTGGTGACGGCAGCGGCTAAGACGCTTGCCGGCAATTAGGTGATGCCGACTTCGCTCATGACAATCAGCCGAGCGAGCCGGAACGCTTGATCGAACGCAGTAGATAACTCCGCTTGCGACGTGACCGGGTTGCCATGTGCGATGTCGTTGCGAAGTGCTGCCATTCGGTTGGCCTTAACGCCCCACGTAATCGAGCCGTCGACACTCCTTCTGACGTGGTCCAGCCGCGCCTCAAGGGAGTAGTGGCTCCTTCGAGGCACCCATCTCTTCAAGAACTTGATGTCGACCGAGTCGATGCCGGTCGCAGCGATAAGCGCGCGACGGCGTGCCGCCTTGAACGTCGCCTCCGGGACTGGCCCAAGCCCCCGCACCTGCGCGTCATAGGCCTCAATCGCTGCGGTCATGTCGAGATACCTGTTGCGAAGTGGACGGTCTGGGTTGCTCAGGACATCGGAGAGCAGGCCAAGGAACACCGGATGGTCATCCGTTAATCGTCGTGTCGCGCTGAGCACACTCGGCAACCCTCCCGTCGTACCGTCGATTGTGCTCGCGCCGAAAAGAACCTCGAACCGATCGAACTCGTACTCGTGATCTCCGACACCACGCATCCACACCGGCAGCTCGGTCGTAGCCCGTTCGACGCTCCGTACGTTCTTCTTCATCCAGACCGACAGCGAGCGAGGGTTGGATTTGCCGCCCGCTGCGATCGCGCACAGTTGGTTCATGGGGTTCAGCCACTCCGTCACCCAGTAGTCGAGCGCGCGCGGCGAACGGCTGGTGAGCGTGACCCTGGGTGCGGTCCTGATATCGACGGCTGTGTCACCAGCGTTCGCTGTCCACTTGTACTCCCACGTGATCTCGATCTCACCGTCGCGCCACTTGAACCGGCGGTCCGCCGTCCGGATCGTGAGTCGTGACGTTCGGCGCGTTGGCCGGTCCATCGCGAGGCCAGGGCCTAGAAGCGCCTCAAGCGCGGGCAATTCGACTTCGACGCGGCGAATGAATTTTTCGTCGGGCGCATCGAGCCAAACTCCCTCGATCGCGCACGCGACCCGGAACCTGTGGGTCATTGCTGCGTTCCATTGCAGACCCGCTTGGTGACAGTCGAGAAGCGTCATACCTCCTTGGTCCGTCTCTCCATGGACTATCGGGATCGCATGGTCCCCGAGACCGACCACCCCGCCAGCAGCGAGCGCTGGGCCTGCCCACATGTCGTCAGGAGGATTGACGAGTGACAGCTCCGGGAAGCGTCGCGGCTCCTGGCTCAGCTGTCCCGAGACCTTGGCGGTCGGTGTGTGCGGTTCCCACCAAAGCCCGAACCGCGTCTTGTCTGCCATGCCACTCGCACTCTTACAGGGTGTGAGGTCGCACCGCCCGTGCGCTAACCGTCAACGCCGCTCGACGCACGGCCAACGTCGACCTCAACTCCGCGACCGTCGAGTTCATCCGCTGAGCCAACCGGCGCCTACCGCGCTCGTCGGCGGCGCGCCCGCGCGCGAGTGTGTCCGTCACTGAACCGCTCATGAGCAGCAGCACGACTCACGCCGAGCGCTCTACCGATCGCCGCCCACGAGTAGCCGGAGCGGTTCGCATTGTTCGCCAGCCGGGGAAGGAGCGCGCGCAGCTCCTGCGCGAGTTCGTCTGCGATGACGAGACGAACAAGCGGATCGCGCTCGCCCTCCAACAAGGCGACGAGCTGTTGATGTAGATCGACCACGATGACCTCCAACACGATTGCGGTGAGGAAGGCCATGCGCCGGCCGACGAGCACCTCGATGGTGCCAGATCAGCCCCAGAAGATGTGGGTCGGGTCGGCCGTGATCTCCTCCAGCAGCCGCTGAACAGTCGGCGAGGGTGGGACGCGATCGTAAAGGTGGAACTTCAAGTGTCGATCGCGCCAATGCAGACTCCACTGCTTTCGGCTCGCGATGTAGCGAAGACGAGCGATCGGGAACCTCGTCCAATCGGGCCCGTAGTCGGGGCTCCACAGCGCCGGCACTCGAGGATCGTCACTGCTGCGCGTTCGACATCGAACTCGTAACGGACCTGATCGCGAGAATCGAATGGCATCGCCTCGTTGCGTTCATCCACGAAGCGAAGGAGCCGCGCGAGGTCGAGCTCAGGAATCGCCGCCACCTGCGCTACAGGGCGAGTGCCGGCAGGCTCGCGACGATGTCAAGCGTCCGCATGGAGACCGTCACGACCCGACCCACGAGGTCGAGGATGTACGTCGGGTCGTTATGCTCGATCGCCCAATCATTGGGGTCGTTCGCAATGCCCGACGCCTTGTCGGTCCGGACCCGCCAGGACTCCATCACCCAAGCGATCGCTGATCGAGAGCCGAGCTCGTACTCGTACGCCCGGCCTGGAATGTTTTCGATGGTGATCCAGTCGTTGTAAACGATGCGGGTGCGGTCCTCGACCTTGGTGCCGCTCGCCGGATCAGTCACTTTCACATGCTTCATCTTGAGTACGCGATACGCATCGGGGTGATCCTTGTCGAAGCTCGCAGTGAAGACGGACGTGAGCTCGGGCCAGATCTCGACAGATTCGTAGTCGGTGTGTAGCTCGGCGAGCTCACGTCCGGCGCGGCTGAACGCCCAGAACTCCGCGGCCGTCCCAACCTGAGGGATCCGAGGCAACGACTTCTTTAGATCCGACGCGAACGCGGTGCGGTAGTCGGGCGAGTGGAGGATGCCGTAGACGTAGAAGAAGATGTCGCCCTTCTCGATCGCGGTGTCGAGCGACCGGTAGACGTCGAGAGCGTAGTTGGTGACGTTGTCGCGACGGCCGCCACTCATCACCGACTGATCGAAGAGCCCGGGCGCCGAGCTCGCGTCGGAATTCGCAGGGTGAATGTAACGAGGAAAGCAGACAGTGCCGTCGGGCCACACGTGGAGGTCAGGCAGGGCGTCCACGGTCACGGTCGCGAAAGCAGAACGAGCGCCGATGGTCGGGACGGTAATGACGAGGTTCTCCGCCCCCGGCAACGGGAAGAGCCGAGGCAGCTGGTAAAGGCGGGCGTTCAAGCGCGCCCCTGCCTCGACCCAACGCTGGTGGAACGGACGATAGGACGCGCTCGTCACTCTCCGATCGTCGGCGACGTAGCGCGTGCCGCGAGCCACATCAGCGATCGCGTTGGCGTTCCAGCTGAACGAGCGCGGATCCTTAGCAATGGCGGACTCGACGCGCTTCACGCGAGCCGGCATCGCTCCGCCCTGGTTGGGGTGAGCCGCGTCGTATGCGTCAGCGGCAGCGTTGTACGCCTCGATCATCCGGGTCACGTTCGCGTCGAGTGCTGCTCTCGAGCTGTTGTAGTTCCAGGCATCCCGACCGGTGGCGAGTCCGAGGCTTCGAAGTTCGAATATGCCGTTGTCACCTTCCTCGGCAGTGATCGGTAGATGAGCGGCGAACGACTCCGATCGCTGATTGATCCAGTCGCCGTGATCGTTAGGCGTGAGCATCTCCCAATTGAGGAAGTCCAGTGATGGGAGCGCCTCAGCGGACCCGGGAAGCGCGTCCGCGATGATCCGGAGTTTCTCGTCGCGGGACAAGTAGTCGCCGATGTCCGCGTAGTGCAACTCGGCTCCTGGCTCGGGGGCGCGACCCGGTTGCCTGACCAAAAGCATGATCGCGACGCCTGCGCGGCTTGCAGAGTCGAAGACCTTTCCGCCTTCGCGTCGCGAGACATCGCCCGCGGTCCGCTGATTCCCGCGGAGGTTGAACACGTATAGGTGGTGGAACTCGTCGGCAAGCGTGAGGCGGAGGCCGTCTAGTGAGTTCGAGTCGACATAGCCGCCGTTGGTCACGAAGGCCACCACGCCGCCCTGCGGCGAGCTGAGCAGGCGATCGGATGCCCAGCGGATCGCCCGGATGTACGAGTCGTAGACCTTGTTCTTGTTTACCGAGGCGGATCTCGCCGCGTAAGTCTTGGCGATCGACGTATCCAGTTTCGGGTACTTGAGGTTCTGGTTGTCATCGCTGGCGGACTCCTGCCCGACCGAGTACGGAGGGTTCCCGAGGATGACGCGGATGTCGAGGCCCTTCTGGCGGTGGGCCCGGTCGTTGTTGACCGGGAACACGTCGAAGGCGCCAGAGCCCTCCCCGCTCTCGCCGAGTTGGAAGGTGTCGGTGAGCACAACACCGGGGAACGGCTGGTAGCCGGGGTCACGCCCTTCGAGCCGGGCGCGTTCCTGGCGGTAAGTGGCCTCGATGTTCACCGCGGCGATGTAGTAGGCGAGTAGCAGTATCTCGTTGGCGTGAAGCTCCGCAGTGAACTTCCGCTCGAGGTCCTCGGGCTCGATGAACCCCGACTGCAGGAGCCGGGTCATGAAGGTGCCGGTGCCGGTGAACGGGTCAAGGACGTGGACGCCTTCGTCGGAGAGGCTGGCGCCGTCGAAGTGCTCGGCAAGGGCTGCCTCGGTGGAGCGGATGATGAAGTCGACGACCTCGATCGGCGTGTAGACGATGCCGAGGGAGTCGGCGACCTTGGGGAACGCGATCTTGAAGAAGCGGCCGTAGAGGTCTTTGATGATCCGCTGTCGCGCCTCGCCGTCGTCTGGGTGGATGCCTTCGACGCGGCGGCGGATGGACGCGTAAAAGTCGTCGAGCTTCTCGGTTTCGGTGTCGAGGTTGTGCTGGTCGAGCACGGCGACGATGCCGGACATGGCTTGCGACACGGGGTTGGCGGCGCCGAACGCGTCGTCCCCGAAGAGGGCCTCGAAGATCGGGCGCGTGATGAGGTGCTGGGACACCATGGACACGGCGTCGTCGCGGGTGATGCTGTCGTTCAGGGTGGCGCGCAGCTCGGCGAGGAACTCGGCGAACGCCGTGGCGGCGTCGGGCTGGCCTTGGAGGATCGCGGTGATCCGGGCCTCGTGACGAGCTGCGATGGCGGCAACGTCGCGAGCCCAGTCCTCCCAGTAAGTGCGAGTGCCGACCTTCTGGACAATCTTGGTGTAAATCGCGCCGGTCCACTCCTCGTACTCGAAGAGTCGGTCCTGCGCTTCTGGGGAGCCGTCCCTGTTGTCGAAATCGACGGGGATGATCTTGACCTTCTCGTCCGGATCGTCACCCGGCTTCTGCGACCCGAGCGCGATGCGGTTGATGTAGGCGTTGAAGCGCTCGTCGTGAGCTCGGAGCGCTTGGAGGACTTCCCAGACGGCGTCGTAGTCGCGGTTCTGGTCGAGTGCGGCAGCGGGGTCGAGGCCCGCGGTGATCGCGATGGGGAGGATCACGTAGCCGAGTTGCTTGCCTGGCGGCTTGCGCATGACTCGCCCGACGGCCTGAACGATGTCGATCTTGGATCGCCGGGGTGTGAGGAACATCACGGCGTCGAGCGCGGGGACGTCGACGCCTTCGGTGAGGCACTTGGCGTTTGTGAGAACTCGACACTGGCCTTCGGGCGGGTTCTCCTTGAGCCAGCGGATGTCGGCGCGTCGGCTGCTGATCTTCGTTGACCCGTCAACGTGGCGGGTCGGTACAGCCAGTGCCGAGATCTCTTCGCCACCGGGCCCGGCTTCGAGTTGGTCGAAGTACGCCTCGGCGACCTGCTCGAACTGCGCGGCGAACCGTTCGGAGTCAGCGATCGTCGACCAGAAAGCGACGGCGCGCCGCATTGGCACTTCGCCGGCAGCGAAGCCCGAGCCCGCGGCTCCGGGGAACTTCGCGAGTCCGGAGAGGCAGCCGACGAACTTTGCGACGTCGGGAAGGCTGAGCTCACCGTTCGTGGAGAGGAGGTCCTGGAAGGACTCGCTCACCGCGCGCTCGTCAACGGTGAGGATCAAGACCCGGTAGTCGGCAAGTAGGCCCTGTTCAACGGCTTCACCGAAGCCGAGGCGATGAAACTCCGTGCCGAAGTACTCGGGATCGTCCATCGACGCGAGGAGGGCGTCGGCCTCCTTGGCGGCTTCCGCCGCGACGGGCTTGAAGAGTCGTGGCGTCGCGGTCATGTAGAGGCGCTTGGCCGCGGGGATCAGTTCGTTGTCGTGAACGAGCGCGAACGCCTTGTCCTCGCCGGCGACGCTGGCGACGCCAGCGGTGCGGTGCGCTTCGTCGCAGACGATGAGGTCGAAGACGTGGTTGGTCTTCGCCTGCATGTCGGCCACAACCTGGATCGACTGGTAAGTCGAGAAGACCACGGTCATCTCATCCGCGTGAGGTTTGTCGACCCCGCCCGCAATCAGCGCCGCGAAGTCCGTGGTTGGCGGGACGACGAGGTCATATGCGGTGGCGTTGTCACCCTCGATCGCCTTGCCGGCCGTGGCGTCGGAGCAGACCGCGAAGGGCCGGATCGGGATCTCGCATTCGGCGGTCCACTCCTTGAGCGACTGCGCAACGAGGGCGATGGACGGTGCGAGGAACAAGACCGACTTGCCCGCGCCGGCGTGTCCCTCGGCGATTCGCAGTGCCGTGAAGGTCTTGCCCGTACCGCAGGCCATGATGAGCTTGCCGCGGTCGGCGTTGGCGAAGCCCTCCCGCACTTTCTCAACGGCCTTCGTCTGGTGGGGACGAAGTGCGTGGCGGTCCGTCGCCTTGAGACCGGTTGGGTTCGCCAGGTCGTAGGACGACCACTCCACAGTCATGGCGTCGAGGTCGTCGATTCCGATCCGCTCAATAGGCACGGCGTGTCCGTCAAGCGACGTCAACGCGTTCGGTGACCAGAGGTCGGTTGTCGCGACGATCATCCGGCGCGTCCATTGCTTCTGACCCGACAGCGCCACAAATGAATCGATCTCGTGCTTGGTCAGCGAGGTGGTGGAGTCGTAGCACTTGCACTGGATGGCGACGAGGCGACCCTCGGCATCGCGCGCGACGAGGTCGATGCCGATGTCGGCTCCACTTCGGCCGGGCCATTCCATCCAGCGCCAGACGTCAGTAAACTGCTGCCGGAACGTCCGGTCGGTCTTGAACGCGTGCAGCATCAGCTGCTCGAACTTGTCGCCCTTGTCATGCTCGTCGGTCGCGACCGCACGAATCTCGTCGAGTAGCTCCTCGACGGGCGTCATTCGATTGGTCCCAGCACGCGCACAAGCCGATTCTTCCATCGCGGGCCGGAGCGAACCGGTTAATCGCCTCGCGGGGTCACCGCTGAGCGCTACCAGCCGAGCCCGTCGTCGATGTCCGGCTCGGACCGGTTCGCCGCTCGCTCAGCCTGATCGGTCGCGAGCTCCTGGCTGACCGAGCGGCCAAGGGTCCGCCGGAGGCTGTCGAGTTCGTCGGGCTCGAGCTCGTCAGCATGGGACTCGCCATCTCTCGTTCTCGGCGAGTCGACGTACAGCTCGTTGCCGTGTCGGCCGCGCGACAGCGCGGTGTAGGCGTGCTCACGACTGGTTGTCTCGTCGACGAGGACGAAGCAATGGTCGACGGTGGCGCCTTGGGCTTTGTGGATGGTGGTGGCGTAGCCGTGGGTGAGGGCACCGCCGTCGACGTATCCGAAAGGCACCGCGACCCCATCGCGGAGATCGGTGCCGACGATGAGCCGTTGCCGGTCAATGTCGATGCGTTCGATCAAGCCGTGGGTGCCGTTGAGCAGGCCGAGCTCGTAGTCGTTGCGCAGTGCGAGGATCTCGTCGCCGACCGCGTAGCGGCGCCCGTCGAGTTGCACGACGTCTGGACCTATCAGGTTCGCCTCGCGTAGCAGCACGCGTGCTCGGTCGTTCAGGTCGTCGACGGCTCGGAGGTGCGCGGCGACCATGAGTGCGTCGGCGCCCAGCATGCGCGTTGCGAACCACGCCTGAACCATCTCGTCGCGTACGTCGCCGCCGTGATGAATATGGCCTCGGCTCACGTAGGCATCGAACGCGTTATCGGAGTTGCCGTGGCGAAGGTCAGCGAGCGCCGCTCGTTCCCACGGTTCGGTTTGACGGCGGTTCGTGCCGAGCCGTGCTGTGTCGTGCCGGTTGGTGAGATGCGCGAATGCGCCTCCGGCGTCGATCTCGGGAAGCTGGCGGGGATCGCCGACGAGGACGAGTTTCGCTCGGGCGGCGGTGGTCTGTTCGGCGAGCCGGAGCAGCGCGCGGGTGCCAACCATGCCGGCTTCGTCGATGACGACGATGTCGGAGGCGGTCAGCGGGGTTCGGCGCAGCGAGCGCTCCAGGCGGTCGATGGTCGTAGACGGGATGCCGGAGCCTTCGTCGAGTCGTTGCGCAGCGCGGGCAGCCAGGCATGCGCCGTGGACGCGGTACCCGGCAGCGGTCCACGCGTCATGGGCGACGGCGAGGGCGAAGGTCTTGCCGGCCCCGGCGACTCCTTCGATGACGTCGATGCCGGCGCCGCTCTCACACAGCTGGCGCACCATCACCTGCTGTTCGGTGTCGAGGGTGGGCCGAGCCGTGAGCGCGTCGGCGAGTTGTTTGGGCCGAGTCGTGCCAGCGTGTGCGCGTCGGGTTCGTGCGACGAGTTCGAGCAGCCGCGCTTCGGTGGCGAGCATCTCGGGGGTGGTCCAGCGTGCGCCAAGGTCGGTGTTGCGCTTCATTGTCGGGGCCAGGGCGATGACGTGTTCGGAGGAGAGGAACGCGTCGCTGAGCGCGACGATGTCGGTGACGCGTCCGCCGTCGGGGAGCCGGTCACAGATCGCTTCGATGACCTGGCCGCGTCCAAAGGTCGAGCGGCGCGCGGTGAGCCCGTCGGGCTCAGCGAGTTGACGGAACAGCGCGTCGGCTCGGTCGCTGACGATCGTGGGTGGGTGCTGGAGCGTGTGGCGGCCGGTGGTCAGTTCGAGGATGTGGTCGTCGAGTCCGTGGGCGGCGGCTTTTGTGCGCCAGCCGTCGATGAGGTTTTCCGGGGTGGCGTTGGTGTCCTTGGCGTTGCGGGTGGCGTAGGCCGCGATCTGCGCGGCGCGGCCGCCGGTCTCGCCGTGGGCTTCGAGGTGCTCGACGATCTGGCGTCGGCGAGTGGAGAAGGCGTCGATGGCGTCAGTGGGGACGCCGGCCATGTCGGCGATTCCGTTGCGGACCCGTCCCCAGCCAACGCCGAGCGGGCGCGTGAGTTCGAAGCGCAGCTGCGCTTCGTAGAGGTGGCCGACGGGTCGGCACCAGCGGTATAGCGGTCGAGCGTCCAGCGCCGTCCAGCGGTCGTCGGCGGGCGCGTGCACGAGGTTGGCGATCACGACGTGGGTGTGGAGCTGGGGCTCCGCTGCGCGAGACGTGCGGTGGCGGAACGCCGCGGCGACGAAGCCGTCGCCGCGAACCTCGGTGAGCCCGCCTCGGCCGCGCCGGCCGAGCGACGTGTGATCTTCGAGGAACGCGAACGCTTCGTTGACGGCGGTGTCGTGCGCGTTGCGTACCTCATTCGATGTCTCGCGGTCGCCGAGCGCGAACAGCAGAGACACGGACTTGGGCGCCGAGAAGGTGGCGTCGAAGCCGGCGACCTCGGGGTGTGAATGACCGAGCGTGAGGCGCTCACCGGTATCCGGATGATCGTGGCCAAGCACCGCGCCGAGCGCGGCGGCGTCGACTTCGCCATGCAGGCCGAGGCGGGCCGCGGCGGCTCCGTGCCATTCGCCGGGGGCTTCCTTGGCGCCGGTGTAGTACTCCTCGGCGCCTTTGGCGACGGTGTCGAGGTAGTACTGCTGCTGGCCGGGCGCCAGCTTGCCGAGGCTCAGCACGGCAGGCTCCGGTCGAAGACCGGGCGGAGCTCGCTCAGCGACGCTGTGCGACACAGCATCCTTGGTGCAAGTGCGTCTCTGTTCTTGGTCTGGCTCGCTGAGGGTGCGGGGAGCATGGCGACCGCGATCAGAACGGGAGGGTCTGCTGGTCGACCGCGACGTGCGGGCGGCGACGGGTTGCGCGCGTGCCGGCGATTGTTGCGGCGGTCGGGAGAGTCGCGGCGTGGGGAGGAGTCGCGAGGTCATCGTCAGCGGGTGGCCACGCGATCGCGAAGCCGAGCCAGTTCTCGAGCTCGCAGCGGTAGACGAGGATCAGACGGCCGATGCGGTGACAGGGGATGCCGTCGGCACGATCAGTCACAAGCCACAGACGGCACTGGGCGTAGGCCGTCTGGCGGCCGACGCCGACCACCGTGGCCATCTGCTCCACCGTCAGCACATCCTGAGACCGTCGACGCATACTCCTCCATCTCACAGATCATTCAACGGTCTTGCAGAGTACGCCCGAGAGGAGCATGATGCAACAGATTCGTTGATGACACTACAGACGTGCGTTCTCCGAGGAGGAGCCATGCCAAAGCTAAAGGACCTGTTCCGCCGGACCTACTCGCCCAACCAGGTGGTGGCGCTCAACGTCGCCCGCGGCCGGGCGATGCGGGGCTGGACCCAAGAGCAAGCGTCTAACGCCCTCGCGCCCTACCTCGGCACCCGGTGGTCAAACGCCAGCTTCTCGGCCGTCGAACGGTCCATCAAGGGCGACCGGGTGAAGCAGTTCAGCGCCGACGAGCTCGTCGCCCTCGCGCGCGGGTTTGACCTTCCGATCGGATGGTTCTTTCTCCCGCCGCCGCCGGCGGAGGATGCGGGACTGCACTCGAAGGAGGCCGGTAGCCGCGGCGTCGACATGGCCGTGCTGCTCGACATCGTCCTCGGTACGCCGTCCAACATGGCTCCGTATCGCGAGGCGCTGCTCGCCTACGCCGCCGCCAGCGCGGGAACCGACGCCCAGCGGCATGGCACCATTGACGAACGCCTCGACGGCCTCGCAGAACTGCGAGCGGCCAACGAGCTACGTCAGGCCTTCGGGGACGTGGCCGAAGCACGAAGCGTCCTCCTGCGACTCGCCGGCCTCCTCGACCGACTCGACAGTTCTGAAGTCGACGAGACGACACCAACCGGCACCAAGACCAAGACCGCTCGCCGCTCGAACAGCTGAGCCGACCGGCACGCGTCGGCACCAAGGAGATCACCATGCGAGGCCACGTCGCCAAGAAGGGCACCCGCTACTACGCCGTCATCTACGAAGGCATCGACCAGGCCACCGGTCGGCAACGCCACCGCTGGTACGCCGGCGGCGCCACCCGCAAAGAGGCCGAGAAGCTGCTGGGCGAGATGGGTCAAGCGCAACCACGACGGCGACTACCGCGCCCCCGAACGCATCACCCTCGGCGCCTACCTCGAAGAGCGGTGGCTTCCAACAAAACGGGCACAGCTGCGGCACTCCACATGGGACTCGTACCGGCGCAACGTCGAGATCCACGTCAAGCCGCGCATCGGCAACATCCCGCTGCAACGCCTCGCTCCCGAAGACCTCGACGCGTTCTACGCCGCGCTCCTCGTCGACGGACGCCGCAACGGCGCCGGCGGCGGCCTGTCACCGCGCTCGGTGCGGATCATCCACGGCATGCTCCGCAAAGCACTCGCCGACGCGTGCCGAAAGGGAACAGTCCTGCGCAACGTCGCCGACCTCGCCGACCCACCCAAGCCGAGCGCGTACGCGAACAAGGAAATGCGCGTGTGGACCGGGGAGCAGCTCCGCCAATTCCTCGAAGAGATCGACGACCACCGCCTCGCACCTGCGTTCTACGTCGCAGCCAACACCGGCATGCGCCGCGGCGAAGTGCTCGGCCTTCGCTGGGACGACGTCGACCTCGACGCCGCGCGTATCTCAGTGCGCCACGCCGTACTCAACATTGCCTACGAGCTCGTGCTCGCCGACGTGAAGACACCGAGCAGCCGGCGCACCGTCGACCTCGACCCCCGCACCGTCGTAGTACTGCGCGCGTGGCGCAAGACTCAGCTCGAGGAACGCCTCGCGCTCGGGCACCGACCCGACGGCGACGGCATCGTCTTCAGCGCGCTGGAAGGAGGGCCGACGCATCCCGACCTCTTCAGCCAGATCTTCAACCGCTACGTCGCCAAGTCATCGCTGCCGCGCATTCGTCTGCACGACCTCCGCCATACGCACGCGTCGATCCTGCTGAAGAAGGGCGCACCAGTGAAGGTCGTCAGCGAGCGCCTCGGCCACAGCAGTCCCGCCTTCACGATGACCGTCTACCAGCACATCCTCCCCGGAATGCAGGCCGACGCCGCGCTGATGTTCAGCGACGCCGTGTTCGGCCCGTCGTCTTGACGCGTTCATCGATCACGGTCGGCTGTCGATCAGCGCAACTTGACCCGCTTCAAGCGCTACACCGCGATCTCGATCGGCACGTTCACCTGCATCGCGACGGGCGTCCATAGGTCGACTGACTCCACTGGCGTCTCGATCGAGATCACGAGACCGTATCGAGCACCGCGCTCGCTCTGATCCCGTGCCGAGTGCTCCTTCCACCAGCCCGTGACCGGATAGATCGCGACGCGACCTCGCGCTGCAAGTTCGGCGGCAGTCCCTCGCCAGAAGTCCGAGTGGAGCGAGCCGCGATTTCGGGCGTTGCTTCCGAGGAACCACCCGGCGGAGTCGTCCTGGGCCGTGGGGCGCGCCTCCTCCTCGTCGAGCGCGCGCTTATTTAGACGCTTCTCGAACTGCTCGTTGGTCTCCTCTGGTGTCTTGAGCTCAAACCGGAGCCCATGCGACGCGTACCGGTAGCGCCGCTTCCATCCGCGTCGCGTCGGATGCGGTTCGATGAAGTACGAGAGTGTCACGCGGAGACGGACCGCTGCCTCGCCGAGCGCCTCGAGCTCGTCCTTTGGCCACGGAAGGTCGTGGACGTGCATCTCGCGGAGCTTCGTTGCATTGAACGGATGGATCGTGTCCTGAACAACGAGCGTCAACGCATTGTTCGCGCTGCGCGTTGCTCTGGCGAGATCTGGCACGCCGTATCCGTATCGACGCACCAGGGCTTCCTTTGCTTCCTTGCTGTTCCCGGTCGCGTCAAGGCGAGTTCGCATCTGGGTTGTCCACTCCGCGGAGTGCACCACTAGTGCCCGGACCGTCTCCGGCCACAGAACCGGATACGACGCCGCAACCGCAGCAGCCAGATACGCGGCCTGGGCTGTCGCGGCGCTGGTTGCGTTCGTCGTGGTGAACTGCCGCTCCGCTGGGTTGAGGTGCGTCGTCAACACGCCCAATGCAGGCGGCCAGTTGAACTCGCCGTCCGCCGATTCACAGATGTTGCCGCCCTCCGCGACGATCTCCGGCTTGATCGGCCACTGCCGCTCGAACATCGTGGAGGTTCGGCTGAACGGCGACAGTTCGCCCGGCTCAGCAACGGCCGTCCAGCCCTCGTAGTCGGTCCCGTGCGGTGTCAGGTCTTCGAGTTCGGTGAAGGCTCCGACAGTTAGAGCGTTCCACGCCTGAGCCGGGTCTTCGATGGCCTCGGTGTCACATCTCTCGAGGTAGTTCGCAGCGTCGTAGCCGTCTCGAACGTTGCCCGCCGAGATGAGAAACAGCCGGTGCGCATCGTTGCTCCCGTCGTCGATGTATCGAAGCTCGCCGGACGCGGGAGCGAACTGCCGACCAGCCGCCAGGGCGTCAACGGCGGCCGACCACGACGTGGGCGCTCCCGGTACGGGGTCAGGAGCCGCAGTGATTGCCATGGAGAAGATCCGCCGGCGATGTGGCGCCTGAATCTCGACGCGGGACGCGGCGTCCGCCGTGATCGCCCCGTATAGATCCGGATCGTTGTCGCCGACCGGAGGAAGTACCTTCACGGACTCGAGCCGGTGGGTCATCAGGATCGACGCGTTGGACGCAAGCGCGGCGCCGAGGTCACCGTAGAGCGCGAGTCCCGCCATCTCCGTCCCGTGGCCGTCGTGGTCGTGCGCACCCCATCCCGGCTCGGACGCGTGGGTATCCTCGTCTGCGAGAGCCTGCTCGAGCAGCGGGTGTCCCCGATTCACCCCGGTGTCGAGCACACACACCGCTACCCCCGACGGGTCGACGTAGGTCGTGCGACCAACGAGCTCAGCAACCCAGTCGGCTTGTTCGGCGGGCCCTAACTGATCAAAGAACTGCGACGCCGTTCGCGCTGATCGCAACTCAGCCAAGTCATCGATGATGTCGAGCGCAGAGGCGAGCTGACCAGCGCTTGCCTTGACGAGCACGATGGTCCGGGTGTCGAACACGAGCAGGCGCTCGGCAACCTCGAAGGCAGATGCCTCGGCGAATGCAGCGAGTCGCTCAAGCTCGTGTCCGTCGCTCCGACGCAACCACACCTCCCACCACACGACGTCGTCAGGCTCGGGAAATAGCTCGGGCGGATCGGTCCACAACGCCTCAATCGTCGCGAGGCGAAGGGTCGAGATCCGCTCCACAAAGCTGGCGTGCTTCGGGCTGCCCTTCGGCGTGTCCTGCGTCGCGTACTCCTCGAACTTCTCGAGGAATCGGGTCAGGCCTCCTTCCGGCACCAAGACGGTCGCGATCTGGGTCGGCTTGTCGTCGATCTCGACAAGCTGAACGGCCATGAGTTCGGGCCGCGCCTTCCCGGTAAGTGGCTCGAAGGATTGCAGGTCGAGCTCGAAGCCGGGCCAGCTCTGAAACGTCAGATACAGACCCTCCGATACGGGCGTGACATCGAGCGCGCCGCGGCGCACCGCGCCCTCCTGCTCAGCAGCTCGGGCTGCAGCGGCAAGGCCCGTCCCGTGGGCCTGACGATCGATGGGAGCGGGGGGTCGGGGACTGCCCCGGCCCGACCGGTACGAGGTGTAGTCGGTTGCTTCTGCAGCGCGCGGGCTGATGATGTGCAGTCGATTGCGGTCTGCCATCCGTTCAGCCCAGATCAGGGGCCGACCGGTGGCGCTCTTCGAGCGCTGCGACCAGTCGACCGGTCGTTACACGACGCTGCTTCTGAAGGATGGTCTCCTTCGCCGCGTGCTCGCACGCGATGACCAGTTCCGCGTGGCTCAGGCCAACCGCTGCCGCATCGACCTTGGACCACTGCACCCCTGTCATTTCGAGTGTTGCGAGGCGGTTCTTGATCACTCGCCTCGCCAGATCAGCCGTCGGCGGCTGATATTCGACCACTGTGTCGAACCGGCGGAACACGGCTCTGTCGAGGAGTTGCGGATGGTTCGTTGCGGCAACCACGATGCTCGCGGACTGGTCGTGGTCGAGGAACTGAAGGAAGGAGTTGAGGATCCTTCGTACTTCGCCGACGTCGTTGCCACTCGCGCGGTCGCCCGCGAGCGCGTCGACTTCATCGAAGAGGTAAACGCCTCGTGTCTCCTCGACCGCGTCGAAGATGAGGCGGAGTTTCGCGGCGGTCTCCCCCATGAACTTCGTGATCAGGCTCTCAAGTCGGATCATGAAAAGTGGGAGGTTGAGCTCGCCCGCCAGCACACTCGCCGAAAGAGTCTTGCCGGTGCCCGGGGGCCCAACCAACAGAAGTGTGTGAAGCGGCTCGAATCCGTGCGCCCTCAGCTCGCTCTGCTGACGCTGCTCCGTCAGCACGCGCTTCAGCCGATCACGGATCCGGTCGTCGACTACAAGGTCTCCAAGCCGCTGTCGTGGATAGGTGACAGCGAGCAGCCCTGACAGCTCGCCCCGCGGCCTCGCAACCGGTACGGGCTTGAGTTGGCGGTTCCGAGAGTCCCCGGCCGCACTCTTCGCCTCGTCGATGAGGTCGCGGAGGTCTGTCGCGAGTCGGGTGT
>JBKJQZ010000092.1:0-3010 GCA_046594835.1 Acidimicrobiales bacterium
ATCGTCGGCCTCGCCGCCCGCCGTCGCAGCCGGAGTTGGGCGGTCATGGCGCAGCTCGCGCTCAGCCTCGGCGGAGCGATCGCCCTCTACGACGCCATCAAGCCGCTCGTCGGACGACCCCGCCCACAGGTTGGCCATCTCGTATCCACCGCCACCGGCTACGCCTTCCCCTCCGGGCACGCCACCCAGACTGCGGCGATTGCGGTCACCCTCGCCGCCATCGCGGCCGCCTGGACCACCTCCTGGCCGCGGAAGGTCACGATCTGGTCGGGCGCCGCGCTGGTGTGTCTCATTGTCGGCTTCTCACGGGTCTACCTCGGCGTCCACTGGCCGACCGACGTCCTCGCCGGCTACGCGCTCGGCGCGCTCTGGGCCGCGATCTGCGGGTTCGCGCGTCCGGGTTCGTTGAACGGTCAAGGCCGCGGCGGCCGCCGAAACGATGACAACCGCTACCGCGGCGATGAGCCAGTGGCGCCCGTCGAGCAACGCTACGACGTTGCCTGAAGCATTGCCGACCAGATCGACGGGACCCGTGGGTAGATCGTTGCCGCGTTCGAGCGCGATCTCGACTGCGCCGTAATACGCCACGTACAAGCCGGTGACCACGAGCAGCGCCCCGCCGGCTCGTGGCAGTACGGCCATGGACGAGCGCACGCGCCGCAATACCTGGTGCCCGCCGACGCCCACCGCGACGGTGAGGACCGTGAGGACGGCACCCATACCTAACGCGTACGAGATGAAAACCGCTATCCCGTTGCCGAAGCCTTGGCGTTCGAACGTGCCCGACACCGCAACCAGAAACGCCGGGATCGTGCAGGACAATGAAACGGTCGCGTAGGACACGCCGAACAACGCAACCGAGACGAACGATCCGTCGCGTCCGCCGCGCTGCAAACGCGGTAGCGAGACAGATGGCTTCCATCCGGCAGCGGTGGCAACGCCGCCGGCGGCGAGCAGCAACCCGATCACGACCGACGCGAATGGGGTGACTCGCTGCACTGTCACCGACGCCTGGGTGATGAGCGCGCCCGCAAGCAGAAAGACAATCACGAAGCCGACCGTTAGCGCCGCTGAGACGCGCAACGCTCGTCGAAGGGCCAGGGGCCACGCGGTGGCCTGGCTCGGCGTCGCGGTAAGGCTCTGACCGAGAAAGCGTGTGAGGTAGGCCGGAAGCAACGCGAAGCCGCAGGGGTTGAACGCGGCGACCACGCCGGCGGCGAACGCGAAGCCAAGCGGCGCGTCAATCATCGGTCAGTTGGCGAGTCCGGCCGCCTTCAAAATCGCGTCCTCGTCGAAGTCGCGGAAGAAACGGGCGCGCTGTTCTCCGTCGCTCGACAACACGATCACGGTGGGTTGATTCGTCACGTTGAACTTGATCCATGATTCGCCGGACTCGTCCCACAACATGGGCAGCCCCTCAGTCTCGGTATCGCGCACGAAGTCGCGAGCTTGGCTGCGACTGTCCTGGGCGCCCAATCCGATCACCCGGATCTGGTCGCCGTATTTTGCCGCGAACGCTTTCATCTTGGGCGCCTCGCGCACGCAGAACGGGCAGTGCGGCGCCCAGAACCACAGCAGCGTCGGCTGGTCGGCGACGAGTTGGGAGCGCAGCCGGACGGGCGCGTCAGACGGCACGTGCAGCACCTCAATGTCTGGAAGCGCAGCCGCGTTCGATCGGGAGGCGACAGGCTTGTTGGCCGTAGCCGGAGACGGCGCTGACTCGGTCTTGCGCGCCAACGTTGGCGAGTCCGCCGGCTGCGACGTCTCAGTCGTGGCGTCCGTTTCGGGGGTCGCGGCAGCGGAGGTGGTGGTGAGCGACTTGTCACGCGCGGCCGACGAGACCTTGGGAGACGCTGCGTCGCCAGCGCCGCACGCGCCGAGTGTGAGTAGCAGCGCGAGCGCTAGAGCGGGAAAGACACGGTGGGAACGACGATGGCGCACGAGCCGAGGGTAGCGACGCGCGTCCCTGCTTTTAGATCGGGGGACGGGTTGTTTCGCGATTGTTTATCTTCGCGAGGCGCGATAGCGGCCTGAGCATCCGACGTCGCTCCAGGGAATGAGTGCGTACTAGAACGCAGTCTGCGGTTCATCGATTGAACAACGGAGATGTCGTATTGATGCGCACGGTCGCTACGGCGGGTCACGTCGACCACGGGAAGACGACGCTCGTGCGACGCCTCACGGGCATGGAGACTGATCGTCTGGCCGAGGAGAAAGCGCGTGGCCTCACGATCGACCTTGGGTTCGCCTGGACAACTCTCTCGTCGGGCGTCGAGCTGGCGTTCGTCGATGTCCCCGGACACGCCCGGTTCATCAAGAACATGCTCGCCGGGGTCGGGTGCGTCGACGCCTGTCTCTTCATCGTCGCTGCAACCGAAGGGTGGAAGCCGCAGTCCGAGGAGCACCTGCGCATCCTCGAGTTGGTCGGAGTGGCTCGCGGTGTGGTGGCTCTCACCAAGGTTGGTGCGGTCGACGCCGAGCGGCGCGGGGCGATGCGAGCCGAGGTGACCGCCCGGGTCCGCGGCACCTTTCTCGAGGGAGCCGACCTCATCGAGATCGACTCGATCACCGGTGAAGGTCTCGACGCGCTGCGCGACGCGCTCGGCCGCCTTGCCGCGACACCATCGCCGATCGACCGGGGCCGGCCTCGGCTGTGGGTCGACCGCGTGTTCAGCGTCCGTGGTTCGGGGCTGGTCGTCACCGGAACCCTCGTCGACGGCGCGTTGGCGGCAGGCGAGCACCTCGCGGTTGTTCCGGGCGACCATACGGTGCTGGCCCGAGAACTCCAAGCGCTTGGCCGCGAGCGCGCCGAGGCGATGCCGGGCGCGCGCCTGGCGATCAACCTCCGGGGCGTCGCGCGCGAAGGCGTGGTGCGCGGCGCCGCGTTAGTTCGGCCCGGCCAGTGGCGACCAACCAAAATGTTCGACGCGTCGCTGCGCGTCTTGGCCGCAGTCGGCCACGACGTGTCGGCGCGCGGGTCCTACGCCGCGTACATCGGTAGTGGTGAGCA
>JBKJQZ010000187.1:0-19392 GCA_046594835.1 Acidimicrobiales bacterium
ATCGACCCGCAGATCATGCACTCGGTCGGGCCCGGCGGACGTCGACCGTCATCGGGCGGCTCGCGCCGCGGCGCCGGGGGCGGCGCCGCAAGCGGCGGCGCGAGCGGCGCTCCGTCGCGGAACCTCTCGTAGGCGGCGTTGAGCGCCTGCATCTCGGCGTCGGTGCCGCCCACATCGGGGTGCAGCTCCTTGGATCGCCGCAGGTAGGCCTCGCGTACCTCGGCGGCCGACGCTCCGGGCGCCACCCCGAGCACCGCGTACGCGTCCATCGCCCCGATCCTTGTGGCGAGTCAACGCCGGGACAAATTGCGTCCGGATAGTCACGTGTTGGGGATTAGGGACCGATGGGTCGAGACCGGCCCGAAAACCAAGGAAGACGTTCCGCCCACATGCTCACTCCGCTACCTAATGAGCAACAGCCGCTGTTGCACGGTCGGTACCGGTGCGTACGGCTGCTCAAAACCGGCGGCGGCGTCGCCACCTACGAAGCAGTTGACCTCGGAGCTGACGCCGCACCCGTAGTCGTAAAGGTCGTCGACGCGACCGCGGTTGCGCCTGCGGTGGTGATGCGTCTCGAACACGAGGCCGCGGTGCTTGCCCGCCTCGACGCAGCCAGCTTCTGTCCCCTGCTCGGCTTTGCGCGCGAAGACGACGTGTTGATCCTCGTGCAACCACTCCTCGCCGGGCAGAACCTGGCTGACCGGTTGCTGCGCGGCCCGCTCAGCGTCATGGACACGCTCGTGGTTGCGGCCGACGTGCTGCGCGCGCTCCAGCAGGCCCACGACCTGGGTGTATTGCACCGCGACGTGAAGCCCGCGAACGTGTTGGCCCGCGGCGAAGACAACGTGGAGGGTGCCGCGCTCATCGACTTTGGCCTCGCCCGCTCGTCGAGCCTCGACCCCGAACTACGTGACCAGGCCGTGGGCACGGCCCGCTACCTCTCCCCCGAGCAAGCCGGTCTGGTGGAAACACCCGTCGACGAACGTTCCGACCTGTACTCGCTCGGCGTGGTGCTCTACGAGAGCCTCACCGGCCGCCCCCCTTTCGAGGGCGACACGGTGGGCCTCGTGCTGCGCCAGCACCTCAACCAGGCACCGCCTCCGATCCGGGGCACGAGCGTGTCGGTGCCTCGCGTCGTCGAGGGATTTGTGACCAAGCTGCTGGGCAAAGACCCGGCCGAGCGCTACCAGTCTGCGGCTGGCGCGCTTGCGGACGTCGAGCTGATCGAGATGGAGCTGCGTCGTGGCGTGACCGAGCCGACCGTGGTCCTGGGCCTCGGCGACCGGCGCAGCGTGCTCACCGAGCCCTCCTTCGTGGGGCGACGCGCCGAGCTCGAATCCCTCACCCACGCGCTCCGACGCGCCCGCGGCGGCCACGCCGGACTTGCGCTCGTCGACGCCGAATCGGGCGGCGGCAAGAGCCGACTGATCGACGAGTTCGCGCACCGCACCGAGGCGACCAACACCTGGATCGTGCGCGGCCAGGGCGTGGACCAGGCCGGACAGCGGCCCTACCAACTCCTTGAGGGCGTTGCCGCCGCGATCCGCACCGCGGCCGTGGCCGACCCATCACTTCAGGCGCGTCTGGCTCTCGCGCTGGAGGACCACGCCGACGCGCTCGCGGCGGCGCTACCCGAGCTCGAATCGTTAGTAGACCGCTCTCGCGCCGAAGTGCTGCCTGAGGCGCACGGTGATCTGCGCAGCCTCGCGGCGCTCGCCGCGCTGCTCAACGCGCTCGGCACCCCCGAGCGCCCGGCCTTAATCATCCTCGACGACTGCCAGTGGGCCGACGGCCTCACGCTGAAGTTGTTGTCGCAGTGGTTTGCCGCGGCGCGCACCACCGAGTGCCACGCGCTACTCGTGGTGGCGTTCCGCTCCGAGGAGGTCGGCGAGGATCATCCGCTACGCACGATCGACGACGCGCTGCGCCTCACGCTGCGCCCGCTCACTCTCGAGGAAACCCGCGACGTCATTCACTCAATGGCCGGCCCCGTGCCCGAAGAAGTGGTGAAGGCCGTGGCGCAGCTCTCCGAGGGCAGCCCGTTCATGGCCACCGCGGTGTTGCGCGGCCTGGTGGAAGCGGGCGCACTGGTTGACGCGGTCGGCGGCTGGACGGTCGAAGCCGACGCGCTCGCCGCCGCGCAAACCAGCCGACGCGCCGCGTTGTTCCTCGTGCGCCGACTCGAACTGCTCACCCCCACGGCATTGGATCTGCTCGCGGTGGGCGCCGTGCTCGGCAAGGAGTTCGACCTCGTGCTCGCGGCGGATCTCGCAGGGCAAAAGCCCTCCGTGGTGATGCCCGCGCTCGATCAGGCCAAGCGGCGCCGCATTCTGTGGGTCGACGAGGAGAGCGGCGTATGCCGCTTCCTCCACGACAAGCTACGCGAAGCGCTGCTCTCGCGTCTCGACGCAGCCGAGCGCACTTCGTTGCACCGCAGCGCTGCGCTGCGTATTGAACAGCTCGACGCGTCGCGTGTCTTCGACTTGGCGTACCACTACGACGCTGCTGGTGTGCCTGAACGCGCCCTGCCCTACGCCCTCATCGGCGCGGAGATGTCGCGCTCCGCCCACACCCTCGACATCGCCGAGACCCACTACCGCTTGGCCGAACGCTCGCTAGACGAGGCCGACGACGCGACCCGCCTGCGGGTTGCCGAAGGCCTAGGCGACGTCTTGAACCTGCGCGGCGCTTACGACGAGGCGCTGCTCGAATACGAACGAGCCCTGCGTCTCGCACCCGATGTGATGGCCCAGGCCGCACTGCACGGCAAGGTCGGCGAGGTCGCCTTCAAGTGCGGGGCGATGGACGACGCCAGCAGGTCGCTCGAAGGCGCGCTGCGGTTGCTGGGCGAACGCGTCCCGCGTTCTACCTTCGGCTTCACTCTCGCTTTGTTGCACGAAGTTGTGGTCCAGTTCGTGCACTGCGTTGCGCCACGCACGATGCACCGCCGCAGCCTTCAGGGCGCCGAGAAGACGCTGCTGGCGGCGCGCATCTTCAGTCGTCTCGCGTATACGTACTGGTTCGGCTCGGGCCGCATTCGCTGCGGTTGGGCCCATCTGCACGAGATGAACCTCTTGGAGAAATACCCGCCGACCTCGGAGTTGGCGCAGGCGTATTCGGAGCACGCGCCGGTGATGACGATGGTGCCCTGGTACGGCCGCGGCATTGCCTACCTCACCAAGTCGCTCGAGATCCGTACCGACCTCGGCGACGTATGGGGCCAGGGCCAAACCCTCGGCTTCCACGGCGTCACCGCGTACGCCGCGTCGCGCTATCGCGAAGCGATCGACGCCTGCCGAAAGTCTGCGCGGCTGCTCGAACGCACCGGCGACAAGTGGGAGATGGATACCGCGCTGTGGAACATCGCGCTCTCGCAGTACCGCCTCGGCGAGTTGCGCCAGTCCGTCCACACCGCCCAACAGCTCTATACCGCGGCCACCGACATCGGCGACATGACCGCGGCGGGTACTGCACTCAGCGCGTGGACCTTGGCCGCGGAGGGGAAAATCGACGCGGACCTCCTGCACGCGGAGCTTGGACGCGAGACGGGCGACGCCGCTACCCGAGTGCAGGTGCACGTCGCCGAGGCCGTGCGCCAGCTGGCGAGCGGCGACACGCACGGGGCGGGCCACACCCTGAAGGTGGCCGCCAAGATCGTCAAGACCAACGGTTTGCGCCAGGAATACGTGGCGCCGGTCCAGCCCTGGCTCGCCACCACGCTGCGCATGCGACTCGAAGCGGCGTCGCCCTATGACGACCATCGCGCGCTCACACGCGAGGCGCGCCGGACCGCATCGCGCGCGCTGTGGGTGGCGCGCAGCTACAAGAACAACCTGCCCCACGCATTGCGCGAGAAGGCGTTGATCGCAGCGCTGCACCGCAAGCCGCGCCGCGCTCGGCGCCTGCTCGACCGCAGCCTCGTGGTCGCACGCGGGCAGGGCGCCCGCTTCGAGGAGGCGCTCACGCTCCAGGCCCTCGGCCGGCTCGGTCGGGAGCTCGGCTGGATCGACGCCGCCGACAACTTGACGACCGCTGGCGCGTTGCTCGCCGAGCTGCGTCCGACCGAAGAGCGCGGGACCAACCCCGACGAGACGTTGTCGTTGGCCGACCGCTTCACCACCGTGCTCGAGGTGGGTCGCCTGATCGCCGCCGCAGCCACATCCGCCGCCGTCTACGCGGCCGTGAACCAGGCCGCGGTGGCCTTGCTCCGCGGCGAGCAGTGCCACGTCCTTGACCTCAGCGCACCAGGCGAGGAGATCACCACGCTCTCGGGCGAGGTGATCGACAGCGTGAGCCGGACCCTCGTGGTCGAGGCCGCCAAAACGGGCCTGCCCGTGGTGTCCTCGCCGACCGAGGGCCTCGAGGTCACCGAGAGCATCGTGTTGTCCGGCGCCCGCTCGGTGCTGTGCGCGCCGATCATGATCGAGGGCGAAGCGGTCGCTGCGTTCTATGTAACCCACGCCCAACTCGGCGGACTCTTCGGAGGCGAGGAACTGCAGCTCGCGTCCTTCATCACCACGCTCGCGGCTGCGACGCTCGAGCACGTGGCGGGCACCGAGGCGCGATTCCGTTCGCTCGTGCAGCACTCGAGCGACGTCATCACCGTCGTGGGCGCAGACGGCCACATCACGTTCCAGGGCCCGTCGATCGAGCGAGTCTTCGGCTTCGCACCGACGCACCTCCTGAACCAGCACCTGCGCTCGTGGTTGCATCCCGACGACGCGGCGGCGGTGTTCACCGCGATCGAGCTGAACCGGCGCGGTGCAGCCGGTATCGCCGTGATCGAGTGCCGCCTCCAGCGACGCGACGGTTCATGGTGCGCGTGCGAGACAACCCTCACCAACCTGTCCGACGACGAAAACGTGCGCGGCGTGGTGCTCAACACGCGTGACGTGACCGAGCGCAAGCAGAACGAAGAACGACTCGCCGCCGCAGTCGACGCCGCCCTCGAGGCGTCGCGGTTGAAGTCGGCCTTCCTCGCCAACATGAGCCACGAGATCCGCACGCCTATGAACGGGGTGGTCGGCATGGTCGACCTACTGCGCTCGACGCCACTCAATGAAGACCAGCTCGACTACATCGACGCCATGGCACAGTCGGCCGAGTCGCTCGTGGCCATCATCGACGACGTGCTCGACCTGTCCAAGATCGAGGCGGGCAAGCTCAGCATCGAAAACGCGGACTACAACCTCCGCGCCCTGATCGATGCGACCGTCGCCCCCCTGCAGCCCGCGGCGTCTGATCGCGGCGTCACCTTGAGCGGCAACATCGACAGCCGCGTGCCGGTCGCGATCAACGGCGACCGCATGCGCGTGCGTCAGGTCATCAACAACCTGCTGTCCAATGCGATCAAGTTCACGCCGGTAGGTGGCGTGAACCTCGAGGTCTCGTTGCAGCACGAGATGATGCGCTTTGAGGTGCGCGACACCGGCATTGGCATCCCCAAGGACGCGAGCGAGCATCTCTTCGAACCCTTCGTGCAAGCCGACGCCTCTACCACCCGCCGCTACGGCGGCACCGGCCTCGGCCTCGCCATTTCTAAGCAGCTCGTGGACCTCATGGGCGGCGACATCGGCGTTACCAGCGAAGTCGGCATCGGCTCGACGTTCTGGTTCACCCTGCCCCTCGTGCCTGCGGCACCGGGTGCCATCCCGGTGCCGGCGGCGCCGATGGTGGCAACCGGCGACCTGCAGGTAGGCGGCAAGATCCTCGTGGTCGAAGACAACGCGGTGAACCGTAAGGTGGCCGTCGGCATCCTGCGCAACCTCGGATACGACGCGGACGTCGCCGCTGATGGCATCGAGGCCGTCGAGGCGCTCCAGCACGCGCGC
Source organism: Acidimicrobiales bacterium (assembly GCA_046594835.1). Taxonomy (GTDB): domain Bacteria; phylum Actinomycetota; class Acidimicrobiia; order Acidimicrobiales; family JACCXE01; genus JACCXE01. The sequence continues at coordinate 5,832 of JBKJQZ010000187.1, forward strand.
TACGACGCAGTGTTGATGGACTGCCAGATGCCGCGCATGGACGGCTACGACGCCACCCGCGCTATCCGCTCGCTCGAGAACGGCGAACGCCACACGCCGATCATCGCGATGACTGCATCCGCGATGGCTAGTGACCGAGCGGCGTGCCTGGATGCGGGCATGGACGACTTCTTGTCCAAGCCCATCGCACGCGACGCGCTCGCCTCCACACTGGCCGAGGCCATAACCAGCTTCGGCCCCACCGGCGTAGGGACGAGCGAGATCCGTCGCAGCGACCGCTTCGACGACGAACTGGTCGAGGGCCTGCGAGCCATGGACGAAGACGGCACGTTCTTGCACGAGCTGATCGATCTGTTCCGGTCGGCGACCGCGCAAGACATGCGCTCATTACGCGAGGCCGTCGCCCAAGGCGACGCCAGCGCCATGAAAACCACCGCACACCGGGCGAAGGGTGCGAGCCGGAACCTGGGGCTGCGTGCGTTGTCCGCGAGCCTCAACGCCATCGAGGTGTGTGCCGCGGCTCCACCCGAAGTGGTCGCCGACGCCTTGACCGTGGTCGAGGACGACCTCGCGGCCGCCCTCGACTACCTCCAACACCTGCGGGCGTCGTAGCGCCGATGGCTCAACTTCTGACCAACTCTCGGTCGGATACGCAGCGCGCCTTCCGCACGACCGAAGAACACGTTGTGGTTGGCAAAAACAAGGCCATTGCATTGACAGTCCGCCTCGTAGCGGTCGCCGCGGCCTATTACGTGACGGCGCGCTTTGGCCTGTCCGTAGGCTCGCTGCCAGGCAACGTCTCGCCCGTCTGGCCGCCCACCGGGCTTGCGATCGCCTCCGTGTTCATCTTCGGGCCGTCGGTCGCTCCTGGTGTCTGGCTCGGAGCATTCCTGATCAACCTCGACGGCGGGCACCTCTACGTCGCGTTGGCGTTGGCCACAGGAAACATGCTCGAAGCGCTCGCGGGCGGACGGATCCTGCGGCGCTTTGGCTTGAGCCCGACCCTTTCGCATCCGCGTGACATTGCTGTGCTCGCGGCAGGCGCTGGGTTGGTGGCGACGCTGATCAGCGCGACGGTCGGAGTCCTGACGCTGCACGCGGCGGGCATCACCCCCGCATACCAGATGCTCGAAAGCTGGCGCGTCTGGTGGATCGGCGATGCGCTGGGGGCCGTCATCGTCACCCCGTTTCTGCTCGCGTGGCATCAGCCGGCGGAGGAGCCGGCGGTGGGTAGCCGCATCGAGGCTGCGTCACTTGGGCTCGCGCTGGTCATCGCGTTTGCGGTCTCCTCCCTGGGCTCACAGCCCTCAGCGTTTTTGGTCTTTCCGGTCGTGGCGTGGGCCGGCCTGCGATTCGGCGCCCGCGGCGCCAGCCTCGTCGCGTTGGTTACAACCGTCATCGCAGTGCTGCGCACCGCCGCCGGCGTCGGGCGCTTCGTCACCGGCGATCCGGTAACCGATCTCTATTTGATCGACACGTTCCTCGGCGTCCTCTCGATCACCGGCCTCCTCCTCGCTGCGGTTGTGAGCGAGCGCGGTCGCGTCCAGTGCGCGCTCGTGAGGGCCAACAGCGAACTCGAAGCCCGCGTGGCCGAGCGCACCAACGCGTTGCGCGTCGACCGCTTCCGGCTTGAGCAAGCCCAGCGCGTCGCTGGTATCGGCTCGTGGGAGTTGCACCTCCACGACAACACGATCTCGGGCTCGGCCCAGCTCGACCGCATCTTCAACGTTGAGCAGGGCTTGGGCGCAGTGCCGTACTCCGTCTATTGGGACAAGTTCGTCGAAGACGATCGCGTGGCGCTCAACGACGCCATGCGCGTCGCGGAAGCCAGCGGAGGCTCCTTCAGCATCGACGTGCGCATGCTTGTCGGCGATGGCACACACCGGTGGCTGCGCATCACCGGCGAGCCCGGCGACGTCGCCCAGATGCACGGCTCGGCCCAAGACATCACCGACGCCAAGGCCAAGGAAGATGTCATTCGCGCGAACGAGGAGCGGGCCGCCGCGATCGTCGACGCGTCGTCAGAGGCGTTCATCTCGATGATCCTCGACGAGGGCATCACCGACTGGAACGGGCAAGCCGAGCGGACCTTCGGGTGGCGCAAAGAAGAGGTGCTTGGTCGCTCCCTGGTCGACACGATCATTCCCGAGTCGATGCGCGAAGCCCACCGCGTGGGGGTGGAACGGTTCCTCAAGACGGGCCAAGCGCAGGTACTCAACACCCGGCGTGAGCTGACCGCGCTCCATCGCGATGGCCACGAGTTCCCGGTGGAGATGGCCGTGTGGATGACGCGTGACTCCGCGGGCGGCGCTGTGTTCCACGCGTATATGCACGACATCTCAGAGCGTCAGGCGGACAAGGCCAAGCTCGCCTTCGCGCTCGAAGAAGCGCGCGAGGCGTCGCGTATGAAGTCGGCCTTCCTCGCCAACATGAGCCACGAAATCCGCACGCCGATGAACGGCGTACTCGGCATGGTCGGGTTCCTGCTCGACACCGAGCTCGACGAGGTGCAGCGCGACTACGTACAAACAATGGCCTTCTCGGCCGAGTCGCTCATGGCGATCATCGACGACATCCTCGACGTCTCCAAGATCGAGGCGGGCAAGCTCGAGATCGAACAGTCCGACTTCGACCTGCGGCGGGTGCTCCAAGACACGCTGCGGCCCTTCATGCCTGCGGCCAACGAGAAGGGTGTTGCCCTCGGCGCGACCGTCTCGAACTCGATCCCCGACGGCGTGCGCGGCGACCGTCTGCGGCTGCGTCAAGTGATCAGCAACCTCGTGGCGAACGCGGTGAAGTTCACGGCGATCGGTTCGGTCAACGTGTGCGTCCGTCTTTGGGATGACAAATTGCTCTTCGAAGTAACCGACAGCGGCATCGGCATCCCGGAGGACCGCCGCTCCCAGCTCTTCGAGCCCTTCACCCAGGCCGACGCGTCAACCACCCGTCGCTACGGCGGCACGGGGCTGGGCCTCGCGATCTGTCGCCAGCTCGTCACGTTGATGGGCGGCGACATTGGCGTCACCTCGGCACAGGGCGGCGGCAGCCGGTTCTGGTTCTCGATTCCGATGGTGGTGGCTGCTGCGATTGACGTGCCCGTGGTCACCGAGCGCGACAAGGGCGTGCTCCGCAGTAGCGGCCAGGGCCGCACCGTGTTGGTGGTCGAGGACAACCCCGTCAACCGCAAGGTGGCCGTCGGCATGCTCGAACACCTCGGCTACGCAGTGGAGATCGCGGTCGATGGCGTCGAAGCCGCGTCGCTCTTCGCGCCCGGCACCTTCGACGCGATCCTCATGGACTGCCAGATGCCGCGTATGGACGGCTACGACGCAACTCGGGCCATTCGCGCGCAAGAGAACACGTGCCACACCCCCATCATCGCCATGACGGCCTCGGCGATGGCGTCAGATCGCGACAAATGTCTCGCTGCAGGTATGGATGATTTCCTTTCGAAGCCGATAGGTACAGAGAAGCTAGGAGCGACGTTGAACAATTGGATTAGTGAAACCACAACTACAGAGGCGCCGGCGGCCCCAACCGACGTCGCACCATTCGACGACGAGGTGGCGGAGCACCTCCGGTCCCTCGACGACGACGGCACGTTCTTGCTCGACCTTTTGACGATGTTCCGCGACGACTCGCAGAAGCTGCTCCAGCAGCTGCAAGACGCCATTACGGCCGGCGACACGAAGACGGTCAAGGGCCTTGCCCATCAGCTGAAGGGCTCGACGGGCCTGCTCGGGCTTCGCGCACTGAGCGCCGCGTGCGCCACGCTCGAGCACGAGGACTCCCTCGCTGCGGCCGCCGCCCACATCGGCCACATCCTCACCGAGTACGAACTCGCCCTGGTCTACGTAGGCGAACTCGCCGCCCGCACCGCGGCGTAGTTCGTTGGGTTAGTCGGCGGCTTCGGTCGCCCAACCGCGTGAGCGGTCGACGGCGTTGTGCCACTGCGCGAGGCGCAGATCGGCCAGCTCTTTGGTCGTTTGTGGTCGCCAGGCGGCGTCGAGTGACCAAAGAGCCTCGAGATCCGAACGCGTCCAGACGCCTTCGGCGAGTCCAGCGAGGTAGGCGGCGCCGAGCGCGGTCGTTTCGGTGATCGACGGGCGCGCGACCTCGACCTGGAGCTGGTCGGCCTGCATCTGGCACAACAGGTCCATCACCGACGCGCCACCGTCGACTCGCAACGCGGTGACTTCGCGGCCTGCGGCTGCGCACATGGCGTCGACCACGTCGCGGGTCGAGAGCACCATTGCTTCCACTACGGCGCGGGCGATGTGCGCGCGTGACGTGCCGCGCGTCAGCCCGACGATCGCCCCCCGCGCGTACGGGTCCCACCACGGCGAGCCGAGGCCCGTGAAGGCAGGAACCACGAACACGCCGTCGGTGTCGTCCACGCTCGCCGCTAGCGGGCCGATCTCGGATGCGGCCGTGATGATGCCGAGCCCGTCGCGTAACCACTGGATTGCGGCGCCCGTCACGAAGATCGCGCCCTCGAGCGCGTAGGCCACGGTGCCGTCGGCCAACTCCCACGCGATGGTGGTGAGCAGCCCGTCGACGGGCTTGGGCAGGTCCGCTCCGACGTTCATCAGCACGAACGAGCCCGTGCCGTAGGTGTTTTTGGTCATGCCCGGCTCGAAGCAGGCTTGGCCGAACAGGGCGGCCTGCTGATCCCCGGCGATGCCGCTCACGGGAATACCTGCGGGCACACCGTTGCCTTCGATGGTCACGCCAAAGCGTCCTGACGACGGACGAATCTCGGGTAGCACGTGGGTATTGCATCCGAGCACGTCGGCGAGCTCGGTCGACCACTGGCGCGTGCCGATGTCGCACAGGAGCGTGCGCGACGCGTTCGAGACGTCGGTTGCGTGTACGCCGCCGGTGAGGTGCCACAGCAACCAGCTGTCGACGGTGCCCGCGAGCGTGCCGGGGGCGATGCCTTCGTTCTGCGCAATCCAGGCGAGCTTCGTGCCGCTGAAGTACGGGTCGAGCACCAAGCCGGTGAGTGCCCGCACCCGCGGTTCGTGCGCGCGCAGGTCGTCGCACATTGCGGCGGTGCGGCGGTCCTGCCACACGATCGCCCGGCGGACGGGCTTACCGGTGTTCTGATCCCACAGCACCAGCGTCTCGCGCTGGTTGGTGATGCCGATCGTGGCGATCGAGGCGCCGTCACCGAGTCGACCGACTACCTCGGCCAGCGTGGCGCGCACCGCTTCGAGGATCTCCCAGGCATCGTGTTCCACCCAACCGGGTTGGGGAAAGAACTGGGTGAACTCGCGGTAGGCGACGTCGACGGGCCTGCCCGCCTCGTCAATGACGAAGGCGCGCACGCCCGTGGTCCCCGCGTCAATTGAAACGACGTTCCCCACGCGCGTCACGCTAGGCGGACAAGCGCCAGCCGATGATCTTGGCCAACGCGTTGAGCTGGCGGCGTTCGCGGGATCGGAATGGACGACCGGCGCGGCCGATCACCAGCGCTCCCTCGCCCCGCCCCAACGGCGCCCACGCAATGTCGTCGGGGCCGACCTCGGCTGCGCCGGCCTCGTCCGAGCCCGCCACAAAGGCGTTGATCCATACCGACGTTGGCGCGTCGCCCTTCGTCGCGACGGGCGCGCCGTCGCGCATCACCACGGCCCATTCGGCCTCGAAGTCGCGGATCACGTGCGCAACCAACATCGCGCACACGGCTGGCGCGTCGGCTTGCGCGAGCAGTTCCGCCGCGGACTCGAGCGCGGCGACGCGGGCGTCGGGCAGGTCGCCTTCAACGGGGCGTATGTCTTCCACGTCTACGCCCTCGACTTCCTGCATCTCTTTGACCAGCAGGGGCACGAGATCGGCATCGGGCAGCGATACGACGAGCTCGTCGATGGCGCGGCCGGCGCCCGTTTCGAGGATGTCGATACCCACGAGGTCGCCCCGCACCGCACCGATGCGGGACGCCACCGCGCCAAGGGCGCCGGGCCGGTCAGGCAGCCATACGCGGACAACAAACAGAGCGGCCATGCGGGTGAACGCTAACGGCCCTCTATGACGCGGGTGTTACGCGACCTTTGCAGGTTCGGCTGCCATGGCGTCGTCGGTGTCCTTGCGTTTCGCGTACTGGTTCACGTAGTCCTGGCCCGACAACTCACGCAGTTCGTACATCACTTCGTCGGTGATCGAACGCAGCACCTGGCGGTCATCGGCCTCATCCACGAGGTGGTCGTAGGTAAGCGGCGCACCGAAGGCAACCGTGATCGGCATGAAGAAATTGGGCTTGACCTGCCCGATGGGCTGAGCCTCCTTGGTGCCGATCATGGCGACGGGAACGATCGGCGCCTTGGTCTGCAGCGCCAAGCGAGCAATGCCGGTGTGACCCTTGTACAGGCGCCCGTCGGGCGAGCGGGTGCCCTCGGGGTAGATGCCGAAGGCGCCGCCAGACTCGAGCACGACGCGCGCCGTCTCCAGCGCACGTTGCGACGCCGAACCGCCTTCACGACGAATCGGGATCTGGCCAACAGCGCGGAAGAACCACGCGGTCTTGGGGTCGTCGAAGTACTCCGCCTTGGCGACGAAGGTGATGCGCCGCTTCAATACGAGCGGCAAGAAGATCGAGTCGCAGAACGACACGTGGTTCGACGCAAAGATGATCGGCCCGTCTTTGGGGAGATGCTCGACGCCGGTCACGCGGATCCGGAAAAGGAACCGCAGGATCGGCGACAAGATTGCTTTCACGATCCAATAGGCCACGAACCGAATCTAGACACGATCTGACGTAGTCGTGCGTTCTTGACCGATCGGTCAAGTTTTGCCTAGGTTCCTCCGGCAATGGCCGACAGCCGCAAGCTCACTCAGCGGGGACGCGACCGCCGCAGCCAACTCATGGAGTTTGCCGCGCAACGCTTCGCGGAGAACGGTTACCACCCCACGTCGGTGGCCGACATCGTCGACGGGCTCAACGTCGGCAAGGGCGTCTTTTACTGGTACTTCTCGTCCAAGGAAGCGTTGCTGCTCGAGATTCTTCGTGACGGCCAGCTCGACCTGCGTCGTTCGCAGCGCGCCGCTATTGAGGGCTTCGACACACCGCTCAAGCGCATCGAGGCCGGCATCCGTCGCTCGATCCGCTGGCTGGGCGAGAACCGCCAGTACGTGACGCTGATCCAGTTCGCCGCCACCGAAGACCGCTTCACGGCCGCACTGCGCCGTGGCGCCGATGTGGCCGTGGCCGATTTGGTCAAACACGTCAAGGAAGGCATGGCCGACGGGTCACTCGCCGACGGCGACCCCATCATCATTAGCCACGCCATCTTGGGCGTAACCAATCACCTCGCGCGCACCTTCGTGCTGCGGGCGGGCGACAACCCGGACCTGGTGGCCGACGCCGCGGTCGACTTCTGCCTCGGCGGCCTGCGCGGCGCCGTGGTGCGCGCGTAACCGCCGTTTCTTAACCCAGCTTGGGCAGGGCCTTGCGCAGGTTGCGCACGGCTTGGCCGATGCGCTGCTCGTTCTCGATAAGGGCAAAGCGGGCGAAGCCCTCGCCGCCGGGACCAAAGCCCATGCCGGGCGACACCGCGACGTGCGCTTCGGTCACGAGCATCTTGGCGAACTCGAGCGAGCCCATGTCCAAGTACGGCTCCGGGATCGGCGCCCACACGAACATGGTTCCCTTGGGCTTTTCGATGTGCCAGCCGATGCGCTCGAGTCCCTCGACCAACGCGTCACGTCGGCTGCGGTAGATCTCGTTGACCTCGCGCGGGTAGTCGAGCTCTTCGTTGAGCGTGACGGTCGCTGCGATCTGGATCGGCTGGAACGTGCCGTAGTCGAGGTAGCTCTTGAGCTTGGTGAGGGCGGCGACGACCTCGGGGTTGCCGACCATGAACGCCACCCGCCAACCGGCCATCGAATACGACTTGGTCATTGTGTAGAACTCGACCGCCACGTCCTTGGCGCCGGGTACCTGCAAGATCGACGGCGCTGCGCCCTCCTCGAAGTAGGTGTCGGAGTAGGCAAAGTCGTGCACGAGGATGACGTTGTTCTCGCGGGCGAAATCGACAATGCGCTGCATCCACTCGAGATCAACCGTCGTCGTGGTGGGGTTGTGCGGGAACGACATGATGATCACGCGCGGCTTGGGCCAACACGTCTCCCACGCGTTCATAAGGTTGGCGAAGAAGTCTTGGCCCGGGCCGAGTTGGATCTGCTTCACGTCGGCGCCGGCGAAGAGCGGCGCGTAGATGTGGATCGGGTAGCTGGGCGACGGAACGAACGCGGTGTCACCCGGGCCCACGAGCACCCACATGAGGTGGCTCAGGCCTTCCTTGGCGCCAATGACGCTGAGCACTTCGGTCTCAGGATCGAGGTCGACGTCGAACTTGCGCTTGTAGAGCGCGGACACGGCTTGGCGGAGCTTGGGGATGCCCTTGCTCGAGGAGTAGCGGTGGTTGCGGGAGTTGTGTGCTGCTTCGGTCAGCTTTTCAACCGCGATGTCCGGCGACGGGATGTCCGGGTTGCCAAAGCCAAGGTCGATTACGTCGACGCCTGCGCGTCGTTCCTGCAGCTTCAGCCCGTCGATGATCGTGAACACGTACGGGGGTAAACCCGTGATTCGGCGGAACTCCATGCCGCGAGGTTACGGCAGGCCTGCCTGGACCTTTGCACTCATTACGCGGGCGGCCGCATCGGGCGCACCGGCCTTGGTTGGCGCGGCCACCGCGTACGCCACACCCATCGCATGCAGCGCGTGGAATTTCGCGGCGAGCTGCTCAACGCCGTCGTCGGTGGTCACCTCGACCTGCGCGCCCCAGGTGATCGGTCGGCCTTCGGCTTCGAGCAGCGCCTCGGCGAGCTGCTGGTCGGTCGGCTCCCACAGGTTGCGGGCTGCGCCGATCGCCGCGCTGAGCGCGGCGCCCCGGCGGCTGCGACCGGCGATCCACACGTCGACGCCAATGTCTCGCAGTGTCGTAGCGACAAACTCGAGGCGGGCGAATCGCTCGTCGAGCGGCGGACGGGTGATGCCGAGCGCGTCATCTTCGGGATCGCTCAGTTTGTCGCCCACGCCGAGGCCGGCCAAGAAGCGGCCCGGCCCGGCGAGGCGCGCCGCGGTGCGGATCTGGCTGATGAGCACACCGTCTGGCACTACGCCGATGCGGGCCACGAGCGTGCCAATGGCGATCCGCTCGGTCGCGACTGCTAGCGCACCGAGCATCGTGAGGCCGTGCAGCGCCTCGGGCCGGTCGGGTTTGGGGTAGTGGTCGTAGGCGAACACGGCGTCGATGCCCTCGGCCTCGGCCCGCTGCGCCGCAGCCACCATGGCCGCCGCGTCCCCGGAAAACTGCGGCAGCGTCAACCCGATCTTCACGCCGTCAGCCTACGGGCCGCCCGCATTCCGGTTTGGCGCCAGCAAAGTCCGACGATCCGGCCCGAGAACGGCGGCGTTCTCGTCGGACTTTCGTGGCGCAGAACACCGAAAAGGGGTGCTGGCTGGGCCGGGACGCGATTAGGCCCGGCCACGAGGGGCTGGGGTGCCTCGAGGCCGGGCCTTGATCTGTGAGAGAAACGGGCAATGAGGACGCGACTTACGCCTGATAACAGAATTATTTTTGCAATAGTCGCATGTGGCTTGTCCGACGTCTCTCGCCTAGGCGAGCAGGTCGCGTGCGATCAGGGCCGCGCCGATGGCGCCGGCCCGCTCTCCCAGCGTCGCCGGGAGAATCGGCACCTCGGGGCGATGTTCGCCGCCCTCTACGAGCCGACCAAACTGCGACCGAATCGGATCCAGTAAAAGGTCGCCCACCTCGATGAGGCCACCGCCCAGCACGATGCACTCCGGGTCGAACGCGTTCGCGAATCCGGCGAGACCGATCGCAACCCAACGCGTGAACGTGGCGATCACGGCGAGCGCCGCCTCGTCGTCGTCGCGAGCCGCAGCCACCACGGCCTCACTGCTCTCAAAGCCGCCCTCGCGCGCGATCCGGTTCAACGCCGTTCCCGACGCGTAGCGCTCCCAGCAGCCGCGCTGGCCACATGCGCACTCGTCGCCGTCGAGCTGCACCACGAAGTGACCGAGTTCGCCAGCCATGCCGTGTGCGCCGCGATACAACTCGCCGTTGAGCACGATTCCGCCGCCGATGCCGGTCCCGAGCGTGACCATCAACAGATGATCGGCGCCCGTGCCTGCTCCGGCGACGCGCTCACCCCAGGCTGCGACGTTGGCGTCGTTGTCGATGCGGACGGGCACACCGAGGCGTTCGCCAAAGATGGCCCGTAGCGGCTGCTCAACAATGCCGGGCAGGTTTGCGCCGAAGCGCATTACGCCGTCGCGATCCACTAGCCCAGGCACGCCCACGCACAGGGCACCCACCGTTGCGCCCGCATCGCGTGCGGCGTCGGCTGCGGCGTCGGCGATCGCGTCGATCAGCTCGTCCGCGTGATCGGGTGTTGCGCAACGGTTCTCGCCGACAACCTCGACGCCGTCGTCACCGAGCGCAACCGCAAGGATCTTGGTGCCGCCGACGTCGACGCCGACCGCGACCGCGACGTCAGTCAACTTTGATGCGCTCGACGCGCGCGGCGGGTGCGCCCGCAGCCGCGTTGGTGGCGGCGCCGGTGGCGGCGCCCGCCACGTTCGTCATGGTTTCGGTCGCGGCCTTCGCCGCACCGACGGCGCCGTGCAAAAGCGTTGCGAGGGCCGACGGATCACCCACGAAATCTTCGGCCACGTCGAGCGCCGTGCGCATCGCGGCGATTAGTTCGAGCGCGGCCCTCTGCACGTGCTCCATCGTTTCGCCCACGCGCGGATCGATCTGACTCATGCGAACACCACCTTGAGTTCGTCGCCGATCAACCGCGCCGACGCCACCGCCCGCTTGAGCAACGAGTCGGGCAGCACCACGCGGCGGCGCTGGGGACCAACGCGAATGAGCAGTTCGTTGCCGCGGCGTGCCACGTCGAGATCGTCGCGCACGGCGAAGGGTAAACGCACAAATAACGTGGTCTGATCGCCGTCGCGCTCGAAGCGCAGCGGCTGGTCTTTGTGCAGCACCGCACTGGGCGAGGTTTCGCCGTACAGCGCGGCGGCAAACCCCCGCAGACCATCGATGCCGAGCAATTCGCTCGCAGCCAGCTCCGCGCGCAGGACGGGCAGCGGCGCAAAATCGGCTTCGATGGTCTTGAGGTGTTCGGTATGGCTCGACTTCCACGCCGCAAACCACGGATCGGTCACGTCGTCGGGTAGGAGACGGTTCGCGACCACGGCGTCGAGGTGGTAGCCGAACAGGTTGAGATAGGTCGCGGTGCGACGGGCTTCGGCGATCACGATCCGCTCGGGGTTGACCACCAGGCGCACCGAGGTGCGCTCGCCGTCGGTCAACAACTCGCGTACGCCTTCGAGTTGTGCGTGGAAACGCATAGCCGCTGCAAAAACCGAATCGTCCGCAATCGGCAGGTTGGTCATCGCCTGCAGGACCGGTCGCAACGCGCCCACGACGCGTCGTTCGAGCGGCACCACGCGGTCGATGTACCAGCTGAGGATCTCGGGCAGCGAGAGGAACCGGATGGTCTCTGCGGTGGGGCCGCAGTCCACCACGATGGTGTCGTAATCACCCGACGCCGCGGCGTTGCGTATATCGCCCAGGCTGAACACCTCGTCGAGCCCGGGGATTACTGCGAGCTCTTCGGCTTCGATGCCGTCGACGCCGGCCCACTTGAGGATCTCGGCGATGTAGCGCTGCACGTCGCCCCACACCTGCTCGAGCCGCTCGGTCGCGTCGAGCTGCATGCCTTCGAGACGATCGACGACCTTGGTCGGCATCGAGCCGAGATCGACGTCGAGCGCGTCGGCGAGCGAGTGCGCAGGATCCGTCGACAGCACGAGCGTGCGCTGGCCTTGATCAGCGCACGCAAGCGCAGTAGCTGCGCTGACCGTTGTCTTGCCAACCCCTCCCTTGCCAGTGAAGAGAAGGATGCGACTCAGTGGTCTGTCTCCGCCGACGGGCTGGTGACGTAGAGGCTCTCGACCCGGTCGCGCAGCTGGCGCAGCGCCGTGCTCACAATGCGCGCCGCGGCGCGTTGCTTGATGAAGCCGGGCAGCGGAAACTTGAGGTCGACCTCAAGGTGGTAGGTGACCTTGGTGCCTTCGCCCTGCGGTTCGAAGATGTACTGACCGTCGATGCGGGCCGTGATGTCGCCCGAGGCCTGCTCCCAGGCCAGCTTGCGGGGCGCGTCGGAGTAGTCGTACGCGAGCACGTACGTGGTCGACCGGCCGAACGCGGCGGCGCGGTAGCGGACCTGGTGCGCGGTGCCGTCGGCGTCTGCGTCCAGGACCGTTACTTCCTTGAGGTCGGCCGCCCAGCTCGGATAATGCGCGAAGTCGAGGACGATCGCGTAGACGGCTTCGGGCGGTGCGCCCACCACGATGCTCTCGGTTGCCTGGTCACTCATCGGTTTCGTTCCATGGATCGTCGGAGACGTTAGGCGTTGCCATCGCGCTGTAGCGCTTGATCACATTCTGGTGGTAGCCGAGCAAGATTCCGTAGCCAATCCCGACCGGGTACAAAAACAGTGCGATGACGAGCCACTTCATCCACCCAGAGCGATCGGTTACGCCGCCCGCGAACTTGCTGGCGGGGCGTTGGTAGCAGTCCGCGATCGCCACCAGGCCGGGAAACAGCATCCCGAAGATCAGAAGCGCGATCGCCATCACGCCGCGCCTCGGGGCCCGAAGGTGCCGTGGCGCGCGCCCCACAGGCCGGCAAGACCGATGCCGGCGATGGGCACGAGCACGCCGAACGCACTCGTGGTGTACGGACGTAACGCCGCGGTCACGAGCCCGATCACGCACTGCGCGGCAAAGCTCGTCATCAGGCTGCGCTGCACGGGTTTCGGCGCGGAGCGAGCGAGGAAGAAGAGGCCGTCGATGGCGATGTTCTCGGTGCGGCTGCGACCGGCGGCGATAACGAGCGTGGCGCCCATCGCGACAACGCCCGCAACGAACAGCCCGAGCGCCACCACTGTGGCGATCCCGCTCATGGCCGACAGGTAGTCCGCACCAAACGCGGTGAGTCCGAACACCCCGGTCGCAATCCAGCTGGTCTTTACTTCGTCGAGGTTCCGTCGCTGCGGTTCGCTCGTGGTCTCGCTCACGATCGCTCCGCCTTTTGCAGGGCGTTGTCGAGGCGCGCCGCGAGGTCGTCGTAGGAGAAGTCGAGCAGCGCGCGCTGGCGCGCGGCGCGACCCATCTCGCTCGCGCGGTCCGGGTGGTCAAGCAGTTCGTTCAGTACCCGCGCAACTGCGCGTGCGTCGGTGGGCGGATCCACCACGCGACCAGTCACTCCGTCGAGCACCGCATCGGCGGCGCCGCCGGAGTTACCGGCGATCTGGGGCACGCCACACGCCGCGGCTTCCAAGAAGATGATCCCGAAGCCCTCCTGCTCGAGACCGCCCCAGCGGTTGCGACACACGTGGGCGAACACGTCGGCCGCGCCGTAGGTCGCGGCCATGTCCTCGGGCGCATCGCACAAGAGGACATGGCCGCGACCTACGGCGCGGCCGACGTCTTCGCCCACGTGTGTCGCAACCGCTGGGG
>JBKJQZ010000265.1:0-3008 GCA_046594835.1 Acidimicrobiales bacterium
CTCCCGCCAGGGCCCCCGCCGGCGCCCTCACCGTCACCACGCGTCCTGCTCGGACGATGCTGTCGTTGCCGACCCGGATCGTGCCGCCGGCCGCGATGACCCCAGCTTGTTCGATGAAGGGTCTGACCATCCGCAGCATGGCATCGCGCTCGATGAGAGTGTCCGCGTCGATCGCGCACACGAGGCGACTCGAACACACGTCGACGCCGGCATTTAGCGCGTCGGCCTTGCCGCCGTTCTTTTTGTCGACGACCACGAGACGAGGCTGCAGCCGGGAGCGGTGAACTCTCACGATCGGCTCGGTCTCGAGCGTGATCGAATACGCGGGGTAGATCCGGTGGAGCTCGAACGCTTCCGTGAGCACGTGCATCGTCTGATCGGTGGACCCATCGTTGACCACCACGATCTCGAGGTTCGGATAGTTGAGCGTGAGCAGGCCACGCACGCTCTCGACGACCGTTGCCTGTTCATTGTGGGCAGGAGCAAGCACCGTGATCGAGGGCGCGACATCGGACGCGAGAAGTCGCCACGCCGGGTCACACCAGCCCCGGAGGCTGTGGTCTCGTAGTTCGATCGCAGCGGAGCAGAGCATCACGAGATAGATGGCGTTCACGAACACGAAGTAGACGAGCACCGCCAGCTCCAGCCGCACGAGCACGAACTCGACTATTTCCGGGACAGTCATACGTACCGGTCTCGCGGCGCGATCACACGCGGGTCGAACCCCGCAGGCATTCCCCCATCATCTCCCGCGAGGACGTAGCGCGAAACGTTTGCCACGGATTCGTCGCTCGAGTTGAGTGCGTCCTGGAGAAACAACATCCCGGGTGACCCAAGGGAGCGGAGCGCAATCGCCGCGGAGCACCGGACCTGCCACTCGGGATCCCCCAGAAGGCCGGCCAGTTCTACGCCGCTGCGCCAGTCTCCAAGGACACCGACGCCAGTGGCGGATTCCGCTCGAACCAACGCCGACGGGTCGGTGAAGAGGTCGGTGAGCAGCCTCGCCGCGCCTGGAGCGCCCCCCGCCGTGACGGCGCGTACAGCCGCCACCCGGACCGCGACCACCTCGTGGGTCGTGCTCGCGGCGGCCGCCGCACCGAGATCGGGCGTACCGATGGCCGCAGCGACGCTCAGCGCCAACTGCAGGCGCTCATCCGACCGCGCCAGCCCGAGGAACGACTCCAGAGCCGGAACCGCGTCGGTCTTCCTCGCGACGAACGCATCCTGGGCCGCGAACCGAACCGCCGGCGACGCGTCGGAAAGAACCCGAAACAGCGCCGGCATGTCAGTGGCGTGGCCCCGCTGGCCGATCCATTCGACGGCCGCAGTCCGGACGGCTGCGTGCGCGTCGATTATCGCCGCGCGCGCGTCGGCCTCGATCCCGAGCGAGGACGCCACCCGCAGTGCGTGGAGGCGGCGATGCCAGCGGCGACTTCGTCGCCACTTCGCCACAACTTCTGGGACTCCCGCGTCCACTGCCGCCATCTCAAGGCGTTCACCGGCAGCCCCGCTGAAGGTCGATCGCATCTCAACGAGCACGAGCAGGCGCGGCCGCAGCGACAGCCGCGCCAGCGCCGTCCGCGCGCCGTCCGGCGCAAGCGTTCCATCCGCGACGAGTCCGAGTTCTCGGCGGGCCGCCTCCAGGCGTGGGCCGACGCGGCGCTCCCTTAGCGTCCGGATTCCGGCTACGGCGAAGATGGAGCTGACCGTGACGAAGAGAAGTCCGAACACGACTGCGAGCGCCAGCGGGAGGAGGTCCTCCACCGGTTAGCCGTGGTCGATCGCGCGCTGCACGCGTTCGACCAGGATCGCCAGACTAAACGGCTTCGCGATGTAATCGGCCGCACCAAGGCGAAGGCACTCGAGGACCTCCTCCTCCGACGCGCGCCTGCTGACCATGAGTACCCGGGTGTCGACGAGCACCCCCGCGTCCTGCAAGCGACGCAGCACGTCGGGGCCGGACAATCCCGGCAGATCTACGTCGAGAACAACCGCGCTCGCTCGCCACCGGCCCTCAACGGGGCCCGCCAGTTGGCGCGCGGCGAGTGCTCCATCGGCAATCACGTGCGTCCGCCGCCCCCGCGCCTCCATAGCCCGGACCAAAAGGTCCGTGACAACGGGGTCGTCGTCCACGACGATCAGGTCGACGACACGAACGTGGGCCGAAGAGTCACCGCTCGCTGTCAGCACCTCGCGTTGCTCGGCGATCGCAATGGCGCGACTTACTGCGCTACTAAGGGCGTCGCCCGCCGGGAGCGCGCAGACGCCGAACCCGAGGAAGGCGATCCCCTGGAGGGTTGTGCGTAACCGCGCCTCCAGATCCTCTGCCGCGACGGCGCTGGCGATGACGATATGCGCCGCGTCCCATCGACACACGAGGTCGCCGGCCCAGGGCGTTCTGGTCGTGATCGCGATGACTGCATCGACCTCTGCCGCGTCGATCGCCAAGGCGGCAACGGCCAGGTTGGTCATGCGCCCTAGCCGGGCGCCGATCGCCTCGGCCACGGCGCGGGTGGGCAGGCCCGTGGCCGCGTCAAGCGCCGCCCCGATACGGTCACGGTGGCGGGCGAGGCGACTCCGCACGCGCTCGACCGTGTCCGCCGTCGCACCGGACGGAATCAGATCGTCGCCACCCGCATTAATCACGGCGGACGCCGCGGCCGGGTCGAGTTCACCCACGACGATGATGGGAAGGCTCTGCCATCGCACGTCGGCCCGTAACGCGCAGCAGATCTCCGCGACGCTTGGCAATGAAGCATCCAGCAGCACAAGGTCCGGGGCTTGGGCTTCGAGGGTCGGCCAGAGCTCATGCAAGTCCCCGAGCCTGACGAGGACGATTCCCGAGTCGGCTAGTTCGACCGTCGCTTCGATCGGGAGGAGATCGCGGTTCGACACCACGAGCGCCGCACGACTCGGCTGAAAGCGATCGCGCAACAGCGCAAGGACCGACGTAGCTACCTGCTCAGGCGAGGAGGCCGGTGGCATAACGCGGTCGACCCCAAGCCGCG
>JBKJQZ010000079.1:0-6104 GCA_046594835.1 Acidimicrobiales bacterium
CCCTCCTCACCGGTGGTTACATCGCCCACCTGGGCAACGCCAACCTCGGGCTGATGATGGGGGCGAGCTCGCCGGGGATGAACAGCCCGACGAACGCGGAGGCTTCGAGGGCCGCTAGCGCAGCAACGACGAGGTAGGCGACGGGGCCGGCCAGCGAGCCAAGTGAATCAAGCACGCTCAGGCTCGTCGCCACCGCGGGCGACGAGCGGCCGCAGCGGCGAGCGCACCAGGTAATTCACCAGAGCGCTGACCGGACCGACGCCAAGGCGGTTGACCGCCGTCGCGACGACGGCGCCCAGCGCCAAGCCAGCGAGCACGTCGCCCGGATAGTGGGCCCCCACATAGACGCGCGCGAAGGCCATGCCCACCGCGAGGCCGATCGCGACCCGTCCGACCCGGCGGTCGGCGAACCACAGGCCCGCCGCCACGGCGCCAGCCACCGTGGCGTGGTCGCTCGGGAAGGAGAAGTCTTTCGTGCGCGACACCAACACGCGCACACCCTCGATGGCGTCGTACGGACGGGCACGACCAACGAGGTGACCAATGACCTGCGCCGCGCCGAGCGCCACGAGCACCGCGACCCCGGCGCACACCACCGCGGCGATCGTGGCCGACTCGGACCGCTGGCGGCCGATCCACCAAGCAACGAGGAGGGCCGCTCCGAACAGGGCGATCCCGTACTTGGCGTAGGCGACCGCGGGCGAGTGGAGCCAACCGGTCCGCTCCGCGAACCGGTTGACGATCTTGAAGAGCGACTCGTCCATCAGGTGGCAACCCTCCGGTTCCCGAGGAGTCGTTCCAAGACCGATCGCCTTCCCGGCCACGCCTCGAACAGCACCTCGGATGGCATCTGGCGCGCCGCGTAGCGCAGGGCGAGCGCCACGACAACGACGTCGTCGAGAGGACCGATGACGGGAAGGAACTCCGGAATCAGATCAATCGGCGACACCACCCACAACCCGGCGAAGGCGACGGCCAGTTTCGCCCGCCGGGGGACCCTCGGATCGCCGCGCAGGCGCCGGACCGTGGTAACGCAGTCCGGAAGGAAGCTCGCCAACTCCTTGAGCGTCCCCTCCGGCAGGCGCGCCGCCAGCACCACCATCAGCGCCCACGAGGCGAGAACCATCCCCACCCCGATGAGCAACAGTCTCAGCACCGAGTCAGCGTAACGGCGACGGTGCAGTAGCCCTCGCCGCCGGAACCTGGTCCCTTCCCGCCACTCGCGGATGGGTCGACGTAGTTAGTCGACGTTGCCGGCCGGCAGTACTAGGCGGAACGCCGGTCTGGGCCCTCGATGTGCGAGGACGAGTCGTCCGCCTTCGGCTTCTGCTAACGAGCGGGCAAGCGCGAGACCGATGCCCGTGCCAACGGCCGAGGGTGCCCGTCGCTGGAAGAGTTGCTCGATGGCGGGGCCGTCGCCTTCGTCGGTGACTTCGATTGCGACGGCGTCGTCCAGTATCGGGCGACAGCGAATGGTGACGGTGCCCGCGCCGTGGCGGCTGGCGTTGTCGACGAGGACGTCGAGCACGGTGGCGATGGCAATCGGTGAGGCGCGTACCGTCGGCAGTTCAGGGTCGACAAGGATTCGCAGTTGGCGGCCCGCGGCGGCAAGGTGGCCGTGCCAGCGGCTCTCGGCGGCGGCGCAGAGTTCGTCGACGTTGACGACCGGCCGCGCCGATCCGGTATCGCGTGCGAGGGCGAGGAGATCTGTGATCGTCGCGTCGAGGTGGTCGACGTGGTCAAGCGCGTCACTGATTGCGTCGCCTCGATCCGCTTCCGGAGCGGCCAACGCGGCTTCGAGTTGAAGCCGCAGGCCGGTGAGCGGCGTCCGGAGTTGATGGGATGCGTCGGCGCTAAATGCTCGTTCACGCTCCACGAGGTGGCCGAGACGTTCTGCGGTGGCGTTGAGCGCGTCGGCGGCGTCATCGAGTTCGCTTATGCCAACGGTCGGAGCGCGGGCGGTGAAGTCGCCGTCGCCCACGTGGCGCGCCGCAGAGGCGAGGTCGATGAGTGGATGGCTGAGCCGGCGCGCGAGTGCGCGACCGGCCAGAGCGGCTGCGGCGAGCACGAGTAGCCCGAAGCCTGTCATCGCGAGCCAGGTGCGCTGCGTTCGCTGGCGCAAGGCGTTGGTGGGGGTCGCGGCGCGGATGACAGCGAAGATCCGCTCTTCACTCGTGAGGGCGAGTGCGACGACGAGTTGGCCGCCGACCTCGGTGTCGCTGACGCTGCCGCGCATCGCAGTTCGCACGACGGCGTCGGCGCGAGTGGGGCCAACGCCGGCGACTTTTCGTCCGGTGTCGTCGTACACGGCGAGTCGGGTCGTTCCAGCGCGGCGAGGAAGCTCAACCGGATCGCCGGTCGACGCGAACGAGGCCGGGATCTGTACTCCGGCTCGAGTGGCATCGCGTTCGAGTTCGCTAATGACCTCCTTGCGGTACAGGCGGTGCGCGCCAACGGCGAGCGGCACGCCGAAGAGCGCGACGGCGAACGCGGCGACGGCGACGATCGCGGCCAAAATCCGGCGCGTCACGGTTGCTCCAGGCGATAGCCGACGCCGCGCAGCGTGGTTATTCGGCTCGCGTTGGTTGTGGCCCTGTCGAGCTTGCGACGCAGAGCGGAGATGTGCATGTCAAGCGTCTTGGTTGAGCCGAACCAATTCTCGTCCCAGACCTCCGCCATGAGTTGCTCACGCGTCACAACCCGGCCGGCTTGGACGGCTAGGGCGGCGAGCAAGTCGAATTCCTTCGCCCGCAGGTTGAGTTCGCGCTCGGCGATCCAGGCTCGCCGCGCCGCCGAGTCGACTTTAAGGTCGCCAATCGTGACGGCTGGTGCCGTGGTCTGCGTGGTCGAGCGGCGAAGGTGAGCGCGGACGCGGGCCATGAGCTCACCAAGTCGGAAGGGTTTCAACAGGTAGTCATCGGCGCCGGCGTCGAGTCCGACGACGATGTCGATCTCGTCGCTGCGGGCGGTCAGGATGATGATGGTGGCGTCTGGCAACGCAGCACGCAGCGACCCGCACAGTTCAACCCCATCGACGTCGGGCAGACCGAGGTCGAGCAGTACGAGTTCGGGTTCGGTTTCGGCGGCCGCGGCCTGCGCGGCGCGGCCGTCTTGGGCCCAGCGCACATAGTGGGCCTCTGCGGTCAACGCGTTGCTGAGCGCGCGGCCAATAGACGGGTCGTCCTCGACGACCAGGATTCGGGGCACCGGCGACGAGCGTACGGCGACCGCGTATGCGTCTGAGCCGTTGTGCGAACCAAGCCGAAATGTTTTGCACTCCGTTGACCATGGGCAGGGCGGCGACTGACCCACGCGTCCGTACGGTCCGACGCATGAACATCGCCTCGAAAAGAAACGCATACAAACGCCGCGCCTCGGCTGCCGTCGCCGCCCTCCTTAGCGCGGCGTTGCTCGCCGGAGCCTGCTCCACCGGCGCCAAGAGCTCTGCGAAGAAGACAGGGCCTACCGCGACGACGGAGGTAACTATTGCCACGACAACCGCATCGGGTGGGATAGACCCGAATGGGCCGGAGGTGAACCCGGCGGGCGATATCCCGGACAACCAGGCCTTTGTTGCCTACAGCCCTCCGTCCGGGGGATACAGCGTGAAGGTGCCCGAAGGGTGGGCGCGAAGCGAGTCGGGTGCGGCAGTCACTTTCACGGACAAGCTGAACAGCATCCGTATGGAGACGGTGGCCGCGCCGAACGCTCCGACCGTGTCGTCGGCGGAGCGCGACGAGGTACCCGCGATCAAGGCCGCGTCGAAGAACTACGAGGCGGGCAAGGTGACCGCCATCACCCGCACGTCGGGTTCGGTGATCCTGATCGCCTACCGCGCCGATAGCGCGCCGAACGCCGTGACGGGCAAGGTCATCCACCTGGACGTCGAGCGCTACGAGTTCTGGCGGGGCGGCAACGAGGTAGTGCTCACGTTGTCGGGCCCCGTGGGCGCGGACAACGTCGACCCGTGGCGGATCGTCACCGATGCGTTCGGATGGCAGTAATGACCGCAGCCCTTGAAGCCGAAGACCTCTACCGCTTTTTCCACGCCGCGGATGAGGAAACGAAAGCGTTGCGGGGAGTAAGCCTCAACATCGAGGCGGGCGAAGTCGTAGCAATTACCGGCCCATCCGGATCGGGCAAATCGACGCTGCTCGCCTGTCTGGCCGGCCTCGACGAGCCCGACGGCGGCATGGTCCGCGTCGCCGGCCAGATCATGAGCCGCCGCCCCGAAGCCGAGCGCGCCGCGCTGCGCGCCGAGGGCATCGGGATGCTCTTTCAGTCAGACAACCTGCTTGAGCACCTCACGGTCGAGCAGAACATCGTGTTCGCGCAGCGACTGAACGGCCGCCCGGATCACTCATGGCGGACCGAACTGTTGAGCGATCTTGGGCTGACCGAGCGCCGCGGCGCGCACCCCACGCAGCTCTCCGGCGGCGAGGCCGCCCGCGCCGGGCTCGCAGTTGCGATGGCCAGCAAGCCGGCGATCCTGTTGGCCGACGAACCCACCGGAGAGGTCGACGGCGCCACCGAAAGACGTGTGCTGGCGCTTCTTCGGGCGCGGGCCGCGGCGGGTGCTGCGGTGATCGTTGTCACGCACAGCCCGACGGTTGCCGCTGATGCGGACCGGGTTGTTGCGCTACGCGACGGCCAGGTAGTCGCATGACACCGGTCTCTGACACGCTCGTGCGGTGCGACCAAGTGGCACGCACTTTTGGGCGCGGCGACGCCGCGGTAGTCGCAGTCCACGATGTGAGCTGCGAGATCGCACTAGGCCAACTGATCGCGATCACCGGACCCTCTGGGTCCGGAAAGTCCACGTTGCTGCACCTTCTGGCTGGGCTCGACACGCCCACCGCCGGTGTCGTCACCTGGCCGGCGCTAGGCGAACGCGACCAGCTGCGACCCGGACCGGTGGCCGTCGTCTTCCAGGGTCCGAGTCTGTTGCCGCCTCTTAACGTCGTCGAAAACGTCGCGTTGCCGCTCATCCTCGGCGGGGCGGGCGACGCCGACGCGCACGCTGCGGCGCACCTCGCGTTGGGCCGGCTCGGCCTCGACGCTCTCGCCGCGAAACTCCCGGAAGAACTCTCCGGCGGACAAGCCCAGCGCGTTGCGGCAGCCCGAGCGCTCGCAGGTGCGCCGCGCCTCATTCTCGCCGACGAGCCCACCGGGCAACTCGATCTCGCCAACGGCGTCGTGGTCGTCGACGCGCTGTTGCATGCCGCCGCGCACCTGGGCGCCGCCCTCGTCATCACAACCCACGACCCCCTCGTCGCCGCTCGTCTTCCTGACCGGTGGCGGATGTCCGACGGCGGTATCGAAGCGAAGGAGCCGTCGTCATGCTCGGTCTGATGTGGATCCGCGGTCTCGCCGCCCGTCGCCGCGGCCGGGTCCTAGCCGCCGCGGCCGGTGTGGCCATCGCGGTCGCGCTGCTGGCGTCAATCGGCGCGTTCGTGTCCGTGTCGAAAGCGACGATGACCCGGCGGACCGTGGCCGACGTAGCCGTCGACTGGCAGGTCGAAACCCAGCCCGGCGCCGACGCCAACACCGTCCTCGCCAACCTGAAGTCCTATCCCGGTGTCGCCGACGCGCTCCCGGTCGCCTTCGCGACCACAACGGGCCTCGAAGCTTCCACCGGCGGAACAACGCAAACAACCGGGCCCGGCGTCGTCATCGGCCTTCCCGACGGTTACCGCACAACCTTCCCCGGCGAACTTCGCGATCTCGCCGGCGCGCCAACCGGCGTGCTGCTCGCACAACAGACCGCCGCGAACCTCCACGCCGCGCCCGGCGACACCATCACCATCGGCCGCGCCGGACTCCCACCGGTCACAGTTCAGGTTGACGGCGTCGTCGACCTGCCCCAAGCCGACACCCTGTTCCAAAAGGTGGGCGCCCCGATCGGCGCGCAGCCCCAAGCCCCGCCGGACAACGTGGTGCTCCTGCCGTCGACACAATGGCATCAAATGTTGGATCCGCTGGACGTCCTACGGCACGAGCTCGCCAGCAAGCAGGTACACACGCGGCTCGTCCACAATCTCGCAGCCGATCCCGCCGCGGCATACGCCGACGTATCGGGTCGGGCCCGCAACCTCGAAGTGAAG
>JBKJQZ010000076.1:0-7870 GCA_046594835.1 Acidimicrobiales bacterium
TCGATAAAGCCGTTGACGATCATGCCCATTGCCTGCTCTTCGGACAGGCCGCGGCTCATCAGGTACAAGAGCTGCTCGCCGCCGACCATGGAGACGGTGGCCTCGTGACCAATCTGCGCGTCGCGCTCACCGACCTCCATGTAGGGGTAGGTCTCCGAGACGGAGTGGTCGTCGAGGATGAGGGCGTCGCAGCGCACGAATGACTTCGCATCTTTCGCGCCTTCGTCCACATGCACGAGGCCGCGGTAGGTGGTGCGGCCGCCGTCTTTGGAGATCGACTTCGACACGATGGTCGAGGTGGTCTCGGGGGCGCAGTGGTACATCTTCGCCCCGGTGTCTTGCCACTGGTCTTGCCCCGCGTAGGCAACCGACAGCACTTCGCCCGACGCCTTGGGGCCCATCAGGTAGACGCTCGGATACTTCATGGTGAGCTTGGAGCCGATGTTGCCGTCGATCCACTCAACGTGTGCGCCCTCTTCGGCCCGCGCCCGCTTGGTAACCAGGTTGTACACGTTGCTCGACCAGTTCTGAATGGTCGTGTACGTGACGCGTGAGAACGGCTTGGCGATGATCTCGACCACTGCGGAGTGCAACGAGTCGGTGTCCTTCGCGTACACCGGGGCCGAGCAGCCTTCGATGTAATGCACCTGTGAGCCCTCGTCGGCGATGATCAGCGTGCGCTCGAACTGGCCTGCGTTCTCCGAGTTGATGCGGAAGTAGGCCTGTAGCGGCAGCTCACAGTTGACGCCCGGCGGGATGTAGATGAACGAGCCGCCCGACCACACCGACGAGTTGAGCGCGGCGAACTTGTTGTCCCCCGGCGGAATGACCGTGCCGAAGTACTGCTTGACCAATTCGGGATACTCGCGCAGCGCCGTATCCATGTCCGTGAAGATGATCCCCTGCTCCGCAAGGTCGTCGCGGTTGCGGTGGTACACAACTTCGGACTCGTACTGCGCGGTAACGCCGGCGAGGTACTTACGTTCCGCCTCGGGGATGCCGAGCTTCTCGTAGGTCCGCTTCATTTCTTCGGGGACTTCGTCCCACTCGTCTACGACGGCGTTGGTGGGCTTGATGTAGTAGTAGATGTCGTTGAAGTCGATGTTGGGCATGCGGCTCGCAAACCACGGGTTCATCGGCTTCTTCTCGAAGTGCCGCAGTGACTTCATGCGGAACTTGGTCATCCAGTCGGGCTCGCCCTTCCACCACGAGATGTCCTTTACGACGTTCTCGTTCAGGCCTTTGGCGGGCTTGAAGATGTAGGACTCAGCATCGCTCCAGCCCAGCTGGTACTTACCAAGATCAAGTTCTTCAATAGCCACGACGTGTCCTCCAAAGAATTACCACTACGTAGATAGTAGTAACCCCGTCAACCGCCGGAAAACTCCCGCCTTCGCTGGAGTTTAGGACGCCTCGGCGTGGCCCTGGCCGGACCACGAGCCGAACAGGGCCGCGTAATGGCCCCCGCGGAGCACCAGCTCGGCGTGGGTGCCCATCTCGATGATGCCGCCCTCGGCGACCACGGCCACCCGGTCGGCGCGCTCCGAGGTGGAAAGGCGGTGGGCGATCACTATGACGGTCTTGTCTTGCATCAACTTGGTGAGGGCCAGCTCGACTTCGGCTTCGGTGCCCGGATCGAGCGACGAGGTGGCCTCGTCGAGCACGAGCACTTCGGCGTCGGCGAGCGCGGCGCGGGCCAACGACACAAGC
The DNA here is from genome assembly GCA_046594835.1 of Acidimicrobiales bacterium. Taxonomy (GTDB): domain Bacteria; phylum Actinomycetota; class Acidimicrobiia; order Acidimicrobiales; family JACCXE01; genus JACCXE01. The sequence continues at coordinate 1,711 of JBKJQZ010000076.1, forward strand.
TGACGCTCGCCGGCGGAGAACCGAGAGCCGCGCTCGCGCACTTCGGTGTGCAGCCCCTCCGTGAGGCTCGCGAAGTGGTCCAGCACGCCGATGCGGTCCATCGCCGCCGCGACTTCGGCGTCGGTGGCGTCGGGCTTGGCGAGGCGCACGTTGTCCAGGATGGTGCCCTGGAACAGGTACCCCTCCTGGGGCACAACCGTAAAACGCTCCCGCATTGAACGCAGCGACGCGTCGCGGAGGTCGACGCCCGCGTAGCGCACGCAACCGTCGGTGGGGTCATACATGCGCGACAGGAGCTTGGCGAGGGTCGACTTGCCGGCGCCGGTAGGGCCCACAAGGGCGAGGCGCTCCCCCGGCGCGATCGAAATGTTGACGGTGTTGAGCACCTTGGGCCCGTCGGCCGAGTAGCCGAAGGTGAGATTGACCGCTTCGAGTAGGCCGGTCTGGGGCAGGTCCACCGACGCCTGACGTTCCTGCACCGGCGACGGAGTGTCGAGCAAGCCGAACAGCTTGTTCAGCGCGGCGCCTGCGGACTGCAGCATGTTGAACAGCTGACTGAGCTGCTGCACCGGGTCGAAGAGGTTCTGCAGGTAGAGGACGAACGCAGCGATCGTGCCGACGGTGATCGCGCCGTTGTGCACGTACACCCCGCCAATGCCCACAACGATCGCAAGGCCGAAGTTGCCGGCGAGCTCGACGACAGGAAAGTAAATGGCCGACAGCTTCACTGCGTATGCGTACGCGTCGAGCTGATCCTGGTTGTGACGAGCGAAGCGCTTCTCGTTCGCAGCCTCCCGGCCGAAGGCCTGGATGACGCGCACGCCCGAGAGGCCTTCCTGGAACGTGGCGAGGGTTTGGCCGATGCGCTCGCGCACAACGAGGTACGCCTTGTTCGACAAGCGCTGGAACTGCACCGACGCCAACACGACGATCGGCAGCGAAGCCAGGCACAACAACGCGAGCATCGGTGAAATAAACAGCAGCACGATGATCGTCACCACGAGCAACAGCGCACTGGTAACGAAGGCGATGAGACCCTGCTGCACGAGTTCCTGCAGCGAGTCGATGTCGCTGGTCATGCGGGCGACGAGCTTGCCGGTCTGCTGCGTGTCGTAGAACCCGAGCGACATCGTCATGAGGTGATCGAAGACCCGCTCGCGCATGTCGCGCAGGAAGCGCTCGCCGATGCGGTTCACCAGCAGGATCTGCGTACGCGACAGCACCCACACCGCCAGCGCGGATACACCAAAGAACGCGGCGGCGCGATTGAGCGCGGCACCGTCGTGGCCGGTGAGGCCGCGGTCCACGCCGTAACGGATAGCCGCCGGGCCCGACACGGTGGCGATGGTCCACGCGACCAGAACGAACGCGCACAACACGACGTCGCGTCGGTAGGGCCGCAGCATCCTGAGCGCCCGACGCAGCAGGTGCGAGGTGTCACCCTTCTTGAGCTTGTCGTCGTCCTCGACGGCGTAGCTGTTCCACATGCCCATTACGCGGCCGCCGCTTCTGCTTGGGCGAGAACCTCGCGGTAGCGCTGACACGTCTGGAGCAACTCGGTGTGCGTGCCCTCGGCCACGATCCGGCCTTCGTCGAGCAGAACCACGCGATCGGCCAACGCGATCGTGGCCGGGCGGTGCGCGATCACGATGGTGGTACGCCCCTCCATCACGGTCTTGAGCGCGTCGCGAATCTCGTGTTCCTTGGTCGGGTCGACCGAGCTGGTGGCGTCGTCAAGGATCAGTACGCGGGGATCGGCGAGGATCGCCCGGGCCAGCGCGATGCGTTGGCGCTGCCCACCCGATAGCGAAAAGCCGCGCTCGCCGATCTCGGTCGCGTAGCCCTCGGGCAATGCCGCGATGAACTCGTGGGCGCCCGCGAGCTGTGCAGCAGATTCAATCTGTTCCTGGGTTGCGCGCGGATCGGCGAAGGCGATGTTTGCGGCCACCGTGTCGCCGAAGAGGAACGTGTCTTCGAACACGATGCCGATCGAGGTACGCAGTTCGTTGAGCTTGACGTCGCGCACGTCCACTCCGTCGACGGTTATCGAACCGCCGGTCACGTCGTAGAAGCGAGGCAGCAGCCGGGCGACGGTGGTCTTCCCGCATCCGGTTGGCCCGACGATCGCGACGGCCTCGCCCGGCTTGATCGAAAGGCTGAGCCGATCGAGCACGGGGCGTTCGGCTTCGGTCGAGTAGCTGAAGCTGACGTCGGTGAACTCGATGTGGCCGTTGCCCGGCGGCATCGCGCTGGCGTTCGGCTTGTTCACGATTGCCGGCTCGGTAACCAGGATCTCCTCGATGCGCTGCGCCGCAGCCACGGCGCGCTGGCCCTGGGCAACGAGCTGGCCGGTGAGGCGCAGCGGGAAGATCAGCATGTTCACGTAAAGCAGGAAGCTCACGAACTCGCCGAAGTCGAGCTTGTTGTCGAGCACCTGGTGGCCGCCGTAGAGAACGACGGCGAAGATCCCGATGGCGGGGATGAAGTCGAGCAGCGGCATGAAACCGGCGCGCACCTGCCCTGCGTAGAGCGCGCGGTCAAGCACACGCCCGGCTGTTTCCTTCATCCGCGCCGACTGCACCTTCTCGGCGCCGAAGCCCTTGACGACCCGGATGCCGGTCACGGCTTCTTCTACCGATGTCGACACGCCCGCAAGCTCCTGCTGCAGCTCCATCGAGACGGGATGGATGCGCTTGGAGAAGCGGTTGGCGAGGTAGTTGAGCGCCGGCAGCGGGGCGAGCGCGAGCAGGGCGAGCTTGAGGTGGATCGACAACACGATGCCGGCGACCAACACAATGGTCAGTGCGTTGGACACGGTGATCGGGATCATCACCACAAAGCCCTGGATCTGCTGGAGGTCGGTCGCGGCCCGCGACATGAGTTGGCCGGTCTGGGATTGGTCGTGGAACGCGAAGTGGAGGCGCTGCAGGTGCGCGAACAGCTTGAGGCGCAGATCGGTCTCGACCTTGTAGGCAACGCCGAAGGCGACGAAGCGGCGCAAGCCCGTGCACACACCCGACACCACGGCCACGCCGATGATGGCGAGGGTCCAGTTGCGCAGGGCGTTGGGCTCGTTCTTGGTGATGCCGTGATCGATCGCACCGCCCGCAAGCTTCGGCAGCGACACCTTTGCCACGGTCCACACGAGTCCGGCGACCACGCCGCCGATAACGGCGGCTTTCTGCGTGCTGACGGTCCTTCGCAGGAGACGCCAGCCGTCAGAACGCGTTGCCCCAGGTGATTGCGTTGACGACACGGCGTTGACTCTAGTTGTTCGGATACCGAACTTCTTTTTAACTCGTGTCCGGTTCCGGTAGAACTCCGCCCATGGGACGCAAGAAGTTGGTCCGGCTCGGAATAATCGCAGGCACGATGTTAGGCGGCCTCAGCCTCGGCGTCGTCCCCGCGCACGCTGCGGTTTCGTTCACACTCGCGCCCACGAGCGGGCCTGTGGGCTCCAGCATCCACGTGACCGGCGCGGGTTGCCCGCTGGGCCCGCAACCAGAAAACATCAGCTTTTCGGTCGACAACGGGCCGGGGCGTTCCGCGCTCTATCCGAGCGCGCCCGACGGTTCGTTTGCCTTCGACTACACGGTGCCCGAAGCGCGCGCGGGCGAGCAGTCTGAGGACAGCTCGTACCCCACAACCTTGCTTTGTCTCTCGACGAACGAGCAGCTGGGCGGCGCCAACTTCACGATCACGGGGCCGACCGTCACAGCAACACCGACGGCAGCAGTTGCGGGATCGACAGTTGGTGTAACGGGCCAAGGTTGCGTGCAAGACGGTGACGGAGCCAACGACGCCCGCGTCGCGTTCGACGGTCAGCAGATCACGACCTTCAAGGCGCAAGACAATGCGAGTTTCTCCTTTGGCTTCACGGTGCCCGATGCCAGTGCCGGCGCCCACACCCTGTCGGTCGATTGTTTGATCCAGCAGTTGGCGTCCCCATCAGGCGCCGGTGGGCAGCGGCGCACAACCACGATCGGCTTCGCTATTTCGGGAAACGCCACAACGGCAACAACCCAAGCCGCCCGCAGACCGACGCGAGCGGCTTCTGACGATGAGAAGCCCGGGCCCCCGTCGCAGGCGCTCACCGACGCCGCCGCCCGCGCGGCCCACGCGTCGGGACGATCGCCAATTGCGGTCGCGCTCCGGGCCCCGAACGACATCTCGTCGCGGCTCGAGACACTGCTGCTCAACGTCCTCCTGGCGATCCTGCTTGCGCTCTTGGTCTTCCCCGCCGTGTTGTTCAACTCGACCTACGAGGACAACTACGACGAGGTCAACGGTTGGTTCCGGCGTGGACCGGTCAAGAAGCCGAAGCAACGGGCCGGGCCGACGAAACGGTGGGCCGCCTTCGTGGCGGTGGTGCTCGCAACTGCGGCCTTGGCGTCGTTTCTGGACCCCAAGCTCAAACCAGACCGGGCGACGGTCCTACTGACAGTCGGCGTCGCATCCGCGACGGCAATAACGACGCTTCTGGGGCACGCGGTGAAGCGTGCGTATCTGCGGAACACAAAGGGACGCATCACGTCGTACCCCGGCGGAGTTCTGATGGCCGCGGTGACCGTCGGCGTATCGCGTGTGGTGCATTTTCTGCCTGGCTACCTGTACGGCATCATCGGCGGGTTCGAGAGCGAACCGCAGCCAGGAAAAGCGCGAGCAGGCCGCGCTGCGGCGGTCGGCGAAACATGGTCCGTCGTGTTCGCCGTCGCGTGCTGGTTCGGCTGGCAACCCGTCGCCGAGCGAGCCATGAAGCCACACGCCTCGGCCGGAATCGCGCTCGCGGACGCCGTTCTCGCGTCCATCGCCGCGCTCAGCTTCCAGGGACTGCTGTTCTCGATGATTCCGATCAAGTCACTTCCTGGCGAAACGCTATGGAAATGGAACCGCGCCGCCTGGGCCGGATTCTTCACCGTCGGCGCTTTTTCGTTCCTCCACGTGATCGCACATCCAACGTCGAAGTTCACCGGGTCCCTGATTGTGATGTACGTGCTGTTCGCGGTCTTCGGCGCGTTCTCACTCGCGTTTTGGGGGTACTTCCGGTTCCGCAAGCCCAAGCGGCCCAAGAAGCCCACGATGCCCGCGATACCCGCGACGCCCGCGTCAACGCTGGTGAAAGGACGCCCGCGCCGCGACAGACCGCTGCGCGCACCCGGACGGGAATAGCCTCGATTTATCAAACGCACGCTGGCGCGTTGATGATTGCGGTGTGGTGATTCGAAACTCGGCACGACGTCTGGGAGTTCTCCTTGCCTTCGTTGCGCTCGCGTTGACCGTCACACCCGTGCCCGCCCAAGCCGCAGCCAAAATCACCAACCAGGAGCCGAAAAAAGGCTCGGTGGGCTCGCTGATTCATGTCGAAGGAACGGGGTGTCCTCCGCCCGCGGCCGGCAATCCAGCGGGGACGTTTGAACTCATGAACTTCACCGGGGTGAAGGTCAACTTCAACGCGAAGGCCGACGGCACGTTCTCGCTTGACTACAAGGTGCTGCCCACCGAGGCCGGCGAGCAAAACGAGGAGTCGGTCTACCCCACCGAATTGGTCTGCACCTCCACCGGCAAAACCCTCACCGGTCCTTCGTTCGAGATCACCGGCCCAACCTTCACGGTGACGCCGGGACGCGCCTCGCACGGCGAGCTTGTACACGTGCGCGGCATCGGCTGCGTGCAGGACGGCACGGCGAGCGCAGACGCCGTGCTGCTAGTTGCGGGCGCTGCGGTACGCACCTTCAAGGCCGGCGGTGACTATCGCTTCGACGCGGCGTTCCGTGTGCCGTCAGAGCTCGCCGAAGATCGCCAGCACATCGTGCAGGTCAACTGCTTGATTCAGCGGCTCGAATCGGCGGCAGGTGACGGAGGCCAGCGCGCCCTCGGCGCGCAACTCGTCCTCGTGGATCCCGCACCGGTGGTGCCCGACGCGGTCACCACAACTACCGCGCCACCCGGGCACGAGAAGTCCGGCGGGTTCCCCATCGCCGTCGTGGTGGTTGCCGCAGCAGTTGCGCTGCTCGTGGCACTGCTCGCCTTCTCGCGCCTTCGGCGCCTTCGCCTCCACCGGCCAGCGATCGTCGAACACGAGCCGGTCGTCGCACCCCGACGCGCGGCCGAACCCGAACGGGCGCGAGAGCCAGAGCGGACGCCAGAGCCGGTGCCCGAC
>JBKJQZ010000089.1:0-5619 GCA_046594835.1 Acidimicrobiales bacterium
CCCTAAGGCGAAGACACCAGGCTGGGCGGACATGCACGCACGCTACGTGCTGGCCTTCTTTCGGGGTGCAGCCTTGTTCGCCACGGCCTTCTTCTTCGCAACTTTCTTGGCCGGCGCTTTCTTAGCCACACCCTTCTTGGCTGGCGCGACCTTCTTGGCCGTCAATGTCTTCCTGGACGCCTGCGCGTAGCCGGCCTTCCCGAGTAACCCGCCGAGGGTGTCCAGGCCGACGACGTCACTGAACTGACGCAGCGTGTAACCCGTCACCTTCGCGCCCTTGCTTGCGGCGCGCGCGGTGGCGGACCGCGGCAGGTCGAACAGGGGGCCCATCTCGCCGAAGTGGGAGCCGGCGCGGTTCACGTACACAACGACCTCACGCCCACCCTCTTCGCGGCGAACGATCTCGATCTCACCTTCGTCGACCACGTAGATTCGTCCCCCGAGGCTGCCCTGTTCGAACAACACCTCGCCGCCCCCCAAGGTGGTCCGCTCCGGCTTGTCTGCGCCTTCAAGGAACTTGGGCAGCATTTCGATCACGACGTCGGCCAGCGGCAACATGCGCTCGTCGTGGGTCGCAACAACAACGGACCGCCCGGGCACGGCGAGGGATCGGATGAGGCGCAGCACGGCCTCGACCTGCACGTAGTCGAGATGCGCCGTGGGCTCGTCGGCGAGCACCATCGGCGGGTCGTGCGCTAGTGCGCGCGCAATCGCAACGCGCTGCTGCTGACCGCCCGAGAGCTTCGCGGGCAAGTGCGAAGCACGGTCGGTCATTGAAACCTGCCCGAGCAGGTCTGCGGCGCGCTTGCCCGCGGCGGAACGACCGATGCCAGCGGCGCGCAACGGCGCCTCAACGTTCTCGGTAGCGGTGAGGCTCGGCACGAGGTTGAAAGCCTGGAACACGATGCCAACCGTCGAGCGGCGGTATGCGGTGAGCGCGGAACCCGAAAGCCCCGATGTCACCGTTCCGCCGACTGAGATCGACCCGCTCGTCGGCGTGAGGATGCCCGCTAGACACGAGAGCAACGTCGACTTGCCGCAGCCACTCGGACCCAACAGCAATGCGAGCGAGCCACTCGGCACCGTGAAGCTGAGATGGTCAACGGGCCGCAGGACGTAGTCGCCGCTTGCGTATTCGATGACGAGGTCGTCAACGACCAGATCCATTTAGTGGCCTCCGAAGGCAAGGGCAGGATCGACTGTTACGGCGCGGCGCAGTGCCGCAGCACTGGCCAGGACGCCGATCACGAGTCCGATAAACGGAAGCGTGAGCTCGGTCTTCAGCGTTAGCTGCGGCGTGACCGGAAACTGGCCGCGCAACAAATACGCCATGCCGATGGCGAGAACCGACGCAGACACCGAGAGCGCAATCGCCTGCACCACAAGCGCGCCGAGCAGGTCAGCGGTGCCAACACCCGTGGCCTTGAACACGGCGAAGTCGCCGATACGTTCGAGCGCAGACAGGTAGACGACGGAGCCGACGATCGCGACCGCGACAATCCAGAGCAGCGTGCGGAACAACGTGATCGATTCGATGATGTCGGCGACGGGGCGCTTCAAGTCGCGACCGGCCACGTTTGCGTCCATGTACACGGCCTGATCGGGCAGATCAGTAGGTGCACCCAGCACCGCGATCGCCGTCACAAAGGGTTGGCCACCGAAGATCACGCTCTGGGCGTCGGTCAGCGACATGTACAACGTGGGGCGGCCGCCGCTGTAGGTCTGGCCACTCACCGTTCCGACCACGTTGAACTTTTGCCCACCGACGGCGATCGTCTCACCGACCTTGACGTGACTGCGCGAGTCGATCACAGCCTCGCCCGGTTTGGTGAAGATGCGACCAACCTTGGGCACCGGAAGCCCAAGTGGGCTTCCTGGTTCGGCGGCGATAATGAACACGTCGGCGCGGAAGTCTCGATCCGTGACCTGCGGCATGAGGATCAACGGGGCTGCCGCTTTCACACCGTCGAGCTCGGATGCGCGTCGCGCGACCTCGAGTGGAATCGGTGACCCGCCAAGAAACGGGCCGGGCCTGCCCTTCTGAACGAGGTAGCCGTCGGCCTTTATGAGACTCAGCGTGTTCTTGATCTCGACGCTGAAGTTCTGCTGAAACCCCGTGAGCAATAGCGTCAGCGACATCACCAACGACGTCCCGAGCACGGCGATGACGAATCGCCGTCGCCGCCACTGCAGGTCCCGCACACCCGCCAGCCATAAGAAGCCTGGACGAATCACTGCCATACGTCTCCCCCGGTTGAGTCACCGGCACGCTATTTCATTCGACACCCGGCGTCTGTGGCATGCGGCACAACGAGAGATGACTTAGGGTCCGCGCCATGACGCCGCGCACGCTCGCCGAGCTCACCACTCCTGCTCTCGTCGTCGACGCCGCGGCGTTCGACCACAACCTCGCGGCGATGACCGCGGCGTTACCCGGCGATCGGCTGCGACCCCACGTGAAAGCGCACAAGTCGACCGCCATCGCCAAACGCCAGCACGCGGCGGGCCACACCAACTTCACGTGCGCGACGGTGCGCGAAGTCGAGGTCATGGCCGCGGCGGGCTTGGGCGACGACCTGCTGCTTGCGAACGAGGTCGTCGATGCCACCCGCCTCGGCAAGGTCGCCGCGGGTGGCGCACGCGTGACGATTGCGGTTGATTCGAGCGAGACCATCGCGGCAGCCGTGCGCGGTGGCGTGCGCGAGTGCGTCATCGACGTGAACGTGGGGCTCCCCCGCTGCGGCATTGCGCCCGACAAGGCCGGCGCGCTCGCTGACCACGCGCGCAAGGCGGGCCTGGTTGTGCGCGGCGTCATGGGTTACGAGGGCCACGTGGTCGGCAACCCGGACCGTGCCGCGCGCGCCGCGCAGTGCGAAGTCGCGATGGAACTCCTCCTCGCCGCGCACAACGACGTCGGCGGCGAACTCGTCTCCGCCGGTGGCACGGGCACCTACGACCTCAACACGTGGGCGAACGAGATCCAGGCGGGCTCCTACGCCCTCATGGACACCGCGTACGACAAGCTCGAGCTGCCGTTCCGTCAAGCGCTGTTTGTGCTGTCGAGTGTCATCTCGGTAAGTGAGAAATTCGCAGTGTGCGACGCGGGCCTGAAGTCGCTCGGCATGGACCACGGCAACCCGTCACTTCCGGCTGAGGTCGGCGACATCTGGTTCTGCTCCGACGAGCACATCACCTACGGCCCGGCCGCGCCCGCGGTCTTCGGCGACCGCGTGCGGGTCATCCCTGCACACGTCGATCCAACGGTGGCCTACCACGAGACGATGTGGGTGGTGGAGGGCGACGAGATCGTCGGAGAACTCCCCGTCGACATGCGCGGCTGGTAGTTAGAGCACTTCTTTGTTGCGCAGCCCCGCCGCCAGTGCTCGAAAGGCGCGACCGCGGTGCGAGACGCGTGCCTTCTCAGCGCGGGTCATCTCGGCGAACGTGCGGCCGTCGCCCCCTTCGGGGATGAAGAGCGGGTCGTAGCCAAAGCCCTCATCGCCGCGAGGGTCGTCTGCGATGACGCCCTCGACAACACCGTGGGCCACCACCTCGGCGCCATCGGGAAACGCAGCAAGTGCGACGGTGCGAAAGCGCGCCGTGCGGGTGGAGGCGCCGATCAGCGATTCGAAGAGCTTGTTCACGTTGTCGGCGTAGGTGGCGTGTTCGCCGGCATAGCGCGCCGAGTACACGCCGGGAGCGCCGTCGAGCGCGTCGACTTCAAGCCCGGTGTCATCCGCGACCGCAGCCATCCCGGTGGCATTGACCAGCGCCCACGCCTTAAGCCGAGCGTTCTCCTCGAGCGTGTCGCCGGTCTCGTCGACGTCGGGCACATCATCGGGACGAGGAACGAGATCGACGCCATCGAGAATCGCCGCGATCTCAGCCGCTTTGTCTTTATTGGCTGACGCGAGAATGAACTGCACTAGCGAAGCGTGAGCGGCTGCGCGAGCACGGCGGACTGCGCCTTCACCAGTTCGCGAATGCCGCCTTCGGCCAGCATGAGCAGCGAGTCGAGTTCGTCGCGCGAGAACGCGGCGCCCTCGGCGGTGCCTTGCACTTCAACGAATTTGCCGGAACCGGTCATAACCACGTTCATGTCGACTTCAGCCTGGTGATCCTCGTGGTAGTCGAGGTCGAGCACTGCGGTGCCGTGCGCCATGCCGACCGATACGGCCGCGCACGCGTCGAGAAGCGGGTGCTTGGGCATCACGCCGGAATTCACGAGGCGCGTGCAGGCGTCGTGCAGCGCGACGTACGCCCCGCAGATGGACGCCGTGCGCGTGCCGCCGTCGGCCTGGAGGACGTCACAGTCGAGGGTGATCTCGACCTCACCCATCGCCTCAGCGTCGGTGACGGCGCGCAGGGCGCGGCCGATGAGGCGCTGAATCTCGAGGGTGCGGCCCTTCTGCTTGCCCTTGGCGGCTTCGCGATCGTTGCGGTCAGGCGTCGAGCCCGGCAGCATCGAATACTCGGCGGTGACCCAGCCTTTGCCCTTGCCCTTCATCCAGCGGGGCACGTCTTCGTTGGCCGACGCGGTGCACAGCACGCGGGTCCGACCGAAGGACACGAGCACTGAACCGGCGGCGAACTCGGTGAAGTCGCGCACGAAGGACACTTCACGAAGCTGGTTGGGCAGGCGGCCGTCGTGGCGCGGGGTACTCATAGATCCCATTCAAGCGCGTCGACGACGTCTAACTCGGGGCCGAGCAATCGACGGCCCAGCCGAGCGAACTCGGCGGCGTCGCCGGTCGACACCCAGCGGTGGCGACCCGAGCGAGTGGAATCGGTCGCGAGGCCGTTGTCGTCAAGCAGAACTTTGAGCGCGAACGCCGTCTCGTCAGCCGAACTGACCAGCACGACGTCACGGCCCATCACGTCGCTGATCGTGCGGGCGAGGAACGGATAGTGCGTGCAGCCGAGTAGCAGCGCGTCGACGCCCGCGTCACGAACGGGGTCGAGGAGGCGCTGCGCGAGGACGTGCACCTGCTCGGAGTCGGTCTCGCCCCGTTCAACAAATTCAACGAAACCCGGACACGCCGCGCACGTGAGGGTGACCGCAGCATTGCCCGCGGCCTCGGCGACGGCCTCTTGGTAGGCGCCGCTGCCGATCGTACCGACGGTGCCGATGACGCCCACGCGACCCGTCACCGTGGCCTGGGTTAGCGCCCGGGCTCCGGGTTCGATCACGCCGAGGACCGGGACCGGCGACTCCTCAACCAACACGTCGAGCGCCGCGGCCGCAGCCGTGTTACACGCGACGACGATCACCTTCACGTCGTACGCGCTCAGAAGCTGCTCGGTGATCTGTTGCGCGAAACCGCGTACCTCTTTGAGGTCCCGCGGCCCGTAGGGGTAGCGGCCCGTATCGCCGAGGTAGACGAGGTCCTCGTGGGGCAGCAGATCCATTACGGCGCGCGCGACGGTCAGGCCTCCGAAACCGGAGTCGAACATGCCGATAGGCCGAGCGTCCACGGCCTCAGGCTAAGGGACGTAGTTAGAAGTACAGAGTTTTCTTGGCGCGCTCGGTTACTTCGTCGAGGTCGCCCGTCCAGGCGCCACTCGACAGGTACTTCCACGCGCCATCGGGTGAGAGGAACACGACGGTGCCCGACTCGA
>JBKJQZ010000117.1:0-5541 GCA_046594835.1 Acidimicrobiales bacterium
CTGTCGGATGATGCATACGTCTTTCGTAATCATCGTTATCACCTAGCGCTTCTGCGACCTCCGCAGAAGCGCTTCGCCGTCCGCTCGTAGAGCCGGGCGGTTTTTTCGTTTACAGACCCAAACAGGAGAAGGTTGTGGCCCACAAGGTGGCGGTTATCGCCGGTGACGGGATCGGCCCGCAAATCACCGCGGCGGCGCTCAAGGCCGTAGCGGCTGCAGGCGTGCCCCTCGACGTGACCCACTTCGACGTAGGCGCGGACCGGTTCCTGCGCGACGGCCACGTCCTCGACGACGACGACCTTGCCGCGATCGCGAGTCACGATGCGATCCTGAAGGGTCCGCTCGGCCCGCCGATCGGCGACACCAAGATCCCAGGCGGCACGATCGAGCGCGGCATCATCCTGCGGCTTCGATTCGCGCTCGACCAGTACATCAACTTCCGTCCCTTTGAAGGCAACGACCTCGACTTCGTGGTGATCCGCGAGAACACCGAGGGTAGCTACGCGGGCGAGGGCGGCTTCCTGCGCAAGGGCACGCCGTACGAGGTCGCAACGCAAGGCTCGGTCAACACGCGTCACGGGGTGGAGCGCTGCGTGCGCTACGCGTTCAACCTGGCGATGGGCCGCGACCGTCGGCATCTCACGCTGGTGCACAAGACCAATGTGCTGACCTTTGCCGGCGACCTGTGGCAGCGCACCTTCAACGAGGTCGCCCAGGAATTCCCCGACGTCGCGACCGCCTACAACCACATTGACGCGTCGTGCATCTACATGGTCGAAGATCCGCAGCGCTACGACGTGGTGGTGACCGACAACCTGTTCGGCGACATCCTCACCGACCTCGCGGGCGCGGTGGTCGGCGGCGTTGGGCTCGCCGGCACCGGCAACCTCAACCCTGAAGGCGCGTTTCCGTCGATGTTCGAGCCGGTGCACGGTTCGGCGCACGATGCGCTCGGCACCGACAAGGTGAACGCGACCGCCCAGATCAAAGCCGCGGCGATGATGATCGAATCGCTCGGCGAGCTCGACGCGGGTGCGCGCATCCGCAAGGCCGTGAGCGAAGTGCTCGCAAGCAACCCCATTCCTTCCACCATCGGCGACGCGGTCGCCGCGTCCCTCTAGGAGTTCTGACATGCCGATTACCCCGACGAAGAAGATCTGGATGGACGGCGAGCTCGTGAACTGGGACGACGCCAAGATCCACGTGCTCACCCACACCCTGCACTACGGCATGGGCGTGTTCGAAGGCGTGCGCGCCTACGAGACCGCGACGGGCCCCGCGGTGTTCCGCCTCACTGACCACATCGCGCGCTTGCACGACTCGGCCAAGATCGTCGGGATGGAGATTCCGTTCTCCGTCGACGAACTGGTCGAGGCGACCAAGCAGACCGTGGCGGTCAACGAAGTCCCCTCGTGTTACATCCGTCCGCTTGCGTACCTCGGCTACGGCGAGATGGGTCTCAACCCGCTGCCGTGCGAGGTGAAGGTTTCGATTGCGTGCTGGCCCTGGGGTTCGTACCTCGGCGAGGAGTCCTTGGCCAAGGGCGTGCGGATGAAGATCAGTTCGTGGCAGCGCCACGATCCGAACGCGATGCCGCCCGCCGCGAAGATGACCGGCATGTACGTCAACTCGTCGTTGGCGAAGGTCGAAGCAATCCGTGCGGGCTACGACGAAGCGATCATGTTGTCGCCGCAGGGCTACGTGTCGGAGTGCACCGGCGAGAACATTTTTCTGGTGAAGCGCGGGCGAATTATTACGCCGCCGGTTTCGGCCGGCGCGCTCGAAGGCATCACGCAGGATTCGGTCTTCACGATCGCCCGCGACCTTGGCTACGAGGTCGAGGTGGGCAACATCCTGCGCTCGGATCTGTACACCGCCGACGAAGCATTCGTCACCGGTACGGCGGCCGAGGTCGTGCCGATCTATTCCGTCGACGACCGAGTCATCGGTGCGCGCGGCCCCATAACCACCGCGATTCAGGCGGCCTACTTCGAGGCTGTGCGCGGCGAAACCGATCGATACAAGAACTGGAATGAACATGTCCGCTGATCCTTCAAGTGCTGGCTCCGGCGTAGTACTCCCCGCATCCGTAGAGATCTACGACACGACGCTGCGCGACGGCGCACAGCTCGAAGGCATCTCGCTCACCGTTGACGACAAGCTGCGTATTGCCGAACAGCTCGACTGGCTCGGCGTGCACTTCATCGAAGGTGGATGGCCCGGCTCGAACCAGAAGGACGACGAGTTCTTCAAGCGGCTCCAGACCGAGCTCACGCTCGAGACGTCGAAGATGGTTGCGTTCGGCTCGACCCGGCGCAAGGCGGGCAAGGTCGATAGCGACGACACGCTGCGCAACCTGATCGAGGCCGGCACCGAGACCGTCTGCATCGTGGGCAAGAGCTCGGAGTACCACGTCGTCAACGCGCTTGAAGCCGACCTCGACGAGGGCGTCGCGATGGTGGCGGACTCGGTTGAGTTCCTGAAGAAGGCCGGCTTACGCGTGATGCTCGACGCCGAGCATTTCTTCGACGGCTACCGCGACAACCCCGAGTTCACCTTGCGTGTTTTGGAAGGCGCCGTTATGAAGGGCGCCACCCACCTCGTGCTGTGCGACACCAACGGCGGCTCGCTGCCATTCCAGGTCGAGGACGCGGTCAGGGCGGTGGTGAAGCACTTCAAAAACGACGTGATCATCGGCGTGCACCTCCACGACGACGCGGGCACCGGCGTTGCGAATGCCTTGGCCGGTGTGCGCGGCGGCGCCCGTCAGGTGCAGGGAACGATCAACGGCTACGGCGAGCGCACGGGTAACTGCAACCTCACCACCATCATCCCGAACCTCACGCTCAAGATGGGCGTCGAGACGATCCCGCGCGACCGCCTCGAGCGGCTCACGCCCGTCAGTCATCACGTGGCCGAACTCGTGAACATGCCGCTGCATCCGCAGTCGCCCTACGTGGGCCAGTCCGCGTTCGCGCACAAGGCCGGTCTGCACACCTCGGCGATCGCGAAGCGGCCCGACGCCTACGAGCACGTGCCGCCGGCCTCGGTCGGCAACGGCACGCGCTTCGTGGTGAGCGAGCTCGCCGGCAAGTCGACCCTGGTGCTCAAGGCCAAGGAACTCGGCCTCGATCTCGATGGGCCCGCGCTCACCGAGACGATCGACACGCTGAAGCGCCTCGAGCACGAAGGCTTCCACTTCGAAGCCGCGGACGGCTCGTTGGAGCTGCTGATGCGTCGTGCCGGTGGGTGGGAGCAGGACTACTTCCGGCTCGACACCTTCCGCGTGATCGCCGACGAGCGCGGTGAAGGCGGCTTCTCCACGGAGGCGACCGTCAAGCTGTTCGTGGGCGACAAGCGCGTCATCGAAACCGCTGAAGGCGACGGGCCGGTCAGTGCGCTCGACAAGGCGCTGCGCGCGGCAATCGGTGGTATCTACCCGGCCCTCGCCAAGATCCATCTCACGGACTACAAGGTGCGCATCCTCGACTCCAACAAGGGCACCGGCGCAGTGACCCGCGTATTGCTCGACTCCACCAACGGCGACCGTTCGTGGTCGACCATCGGCGTGTCGGAGAACATCATCGAGGCGTCGTGGCAGGCGCTCCAGGATTCCTTGGTCTACGGGTTGCTGCACACCAGCGAATAGATTCGGCAGCGCATGGCCCAGCCTGAATTCGTCCCGATCGGAACCAAAGACGAGCCCCGTGAGGGCGACCGCCTCCCGCCGCCCGAGCGGTGGGTCGCGAACCGTCCCGGCGAGACCGTCAACGGCGCGCAGCAGTCCGGCGACGGCTTCGGCACGGCCGGGCCCGACCAGGGCTACGCGTTGTTCCTGGCTCGTCGCTTCGACGACAAGCTGCAGCTGACTCCGGGCGAGCACAAGACCGACGTCATCAACGGCTGTCTCGGCGTGGCCACCAAGCGAGCCGGGCTGTTCGGACGCGCGCCGGTTATCTACGACTGGGAACTTGCGCTCACGATCTGGGGCTTCCTCGGCGCGGCCGGCGCGGCCGACGCGGACCTCGTGACCAAGCGCAAGGCGCTCTTCGCTGAGGCGGGCCACCACTACTGGAAGCGTCGGGCCATTGCCGATGCGGTGCCCGAAGCGACGCTGCGGCTCACGCCGGCCATCGCCCGCACCAAGGCAACTGCGGAGTTACTGAACCTCTAAGGGCTACAAGCGCTGGTGCTACAAGCCCAGCGACTTGCCGATGATCTCTTTCATGATCTCGGTGGTGCCGCCGTAGATCGTGGTGATGCGGGCGTCGACGTAGGCGCGGGCGATCGGGTACTCGAGCATGTAGCCGTAGCCGCCGTGGAGCTGCAGACAGCGGTCGACGGTGCGCTTCTGGAACTCGGTGCACCACCACTTGGCCTTGGCCGCTTCTTCGGCGGTGAGGGTATTGGTGTTGAGCGCCTTCACGCAGGCGTCGATGTAGGTCTGCGCGATGGACAGTTCGGTGTCGATCTCGGCGAGGGTGAACTTCGAGTTCTGGAACGCGCCGACGGGCTGACCGAAGGCTTTGCGTTCCTTCACGTAATCAAGCGTCCAGCCGAGCGCAGCGCGCGCGGCAGATACCGCCGCGGCCGCGATCGAGAGGCGCTCCTGCGGGAGGTTGTCGACGAGCTGCAAGAAGCCGGTGCCTTCGTTTTCACCGAGGAGGTTGGCGACGGGCACCTGCACGTCGGTGAAGAACAGCTCGGCCGTGTCCTGTGCGTGCTGGCCGATCTTCTCGAGGTTGCGGCCGCGCTCGAAGCCAGCCATCGCGCGCTCGAGCATGACCAGCGACATGCCCTTGTGCTTGAGCGATGGATCGGTCTTGACCGCAGTGATCACGAGGTCCGCGTTGATACCGTTGGTGATGAAGGTCTTGGCGCCGTTGACGACGTAGTTGTCGCCGTCGCGCAACGCGCTGGTTGACATCGACGCGAGGTCCGAACCGATACCCGGCTCGGTCATCGCGATCGCGGTGATGAGCTCACCCGAGCAGATGCCCGGCAGCCAGCGCTGCTTCTGTTCTTCGTTACAGAGTTTGAGGAAATAGGGCATGCAGATGTCGTTGTGCAGCAGGATGCCGAGCCCGGCGCCGCCCATGCCGCGGGCCTGGATTTCTTCGCCGAGGATGAGGTTGTAGCGAAAGTCGGCCACGCCGCCGCCGCCGTAGGTCTCGGGCACGTCCATGCCGAGGAACCCGTTACTGCCGGCACTCAGGAAGACCTCGCGGGGCACGATGCCCGCCTTGTCCCACTCGTCGGCGAAGGGCACGAACTCCTTGTCGAGCCAGCGCCCGACGCTGGCACGGAACTGGTCGTGCTCGTCTTCGAAAATGTCGCGCTGCATGTAAGTGAGGGTAATGGCGCCGAGGGTGCGAAACTTCATCGATGGCGCGCCCTGTCCGCACCCGTTTCTCACCGTCACCCACGGGCTACTTCCACGTCGGCGGTGGTCGCAGCGTCTTGTTCAACTGGTTCCTGGCGCGCCAGTCGCCTGACGGTGTGTTGATCCTGCGGATCGAGGACACCGATCGCGAGCGCCAC
>JBKJQZ010000142.1:0-3722 GCA_046594835.1 Acidimicrobiales bacterium
CACTCGGATCGGTAGAGCTCATCGTCGTTGTGCGGCCAGCCCTTCTCGCCGGGCACGCACGCGGTGTCTACCCGGACGCCCAATGTCGGCCCAGTTCCGAATTGCGCGCCGATGCCCTCAGCCGCATGAGCCATTGAGTCGAGCGCCGCCTGACGGGAGCGCGCCGCGACTCCTGTCGTTGCATCGAGCTTCGAAGTACCCCGTCCACGAAACGCACCGATGCCGGCGACGACACCCACGAGCGACACCACGCCGATCACTCCGACCAGAACCGCGATCCTTCTCACTCCCGCCACGCGGTTACGACACCTCCAACGGCGCGCCTCTGACGGCGCCGCGTCGCGCCCGACTCTGAGCGGCCAGCGCCCACCCTCCACTACCAAACAGGCTCGTAGCTGCGATCAATCCCGTGCTCGCTTTCACGGCACCCACCTCGCCGCCGGCCAAGCCCACAACAGTCCCCATTAGCCCCGCGAAAATCAGGGCACCGCCCAGCCAGTAAAAGCCGCCGAAAAACAGCCAGCCGAGCGCGACGAAATGAGTTCCGACAACGATCGCAGCCAGCACAATGGCGTACTTGGTGTGCCCGGTCGCCGTCAGCACCTTGTTCCCGCCGCCGATCGCGACAACCTCAACCGCCACCACGAGCAAGTAGCGCGGCGACGAGAACATTGATGTCGACCCGCGCCTAGCCGTACCACGCGACACCGGACCATTCACCCACTGACCGGCTGCCAACAACGATGCGCACCAACACACGACCAGAACGGCGACGACGAGTCCGACGATTCGAACAGCCGGAGCAGCCGAACCCACGAGCCCCGACGCAGCCCACTCCGTCCAGACCACGCCGAAGATGGCCGAGATCCCGGCGCCCACGAGCGCACCTCGACCCGGTTGGTTACGTGCAAACTCCGCGATGCCAAGCGCAGCCTCAGAACCCGGCTCGCGAATCGGCCTGTCCGTGCGAGCGCGCGTTCGCCGCGTACTCCCGCCTTTCGAGGTGCGTTCGGTGGACTCGATTGGAGCCATGCAGCTCTCCTGGTGTTCGGCGCTTTCGATGACGCGCTACCAGGGGCCGGAGCACCGCTCCCAAACCAGAAGTGCTGGTCCAACACGTTCGGGCTTGTGTCGTGTCGGTTCGACCCTATACCCGTGTCGGCCGGCGCTCAGCGGGGTGGGACTAGGCGATCGACAGCACTACGAAACTGTGTGGCGAGGGGGCGACAGGAACCATGAGTACACCGGTAGTTCGGGCGCGCGTTCCTCTCTAACCGGTCATGGGTAGCCGGGCCGCGGCGAGCAGCGCTCGGACCCGGGTAATGCCTGAAGTTCGACCCAAGGATCAACGATGCCGGTAGCGCAGGAGCACGATGCCGCCGCGGAAAGTCTTGCTCTCGACGAGCTCGAGTTTCGGTACGGCGGTTGCGTCCTCAAACAGCCGCTGCCCACTGCCAACAACGACGGGGTACACGAAGAGCCGGTACTCGTCGACGAGGCCCGTCTCGATGAGGTCGCGCACCATAGTCATGCTCCCAGTGGCGACAATGTCGAGCCCCACAGCCGACTTGAGCGCTCGAACCTCATCGGTCAGAGGTCCGCGAAGGACTGTGGTGTGCTCCCACTCGGGGTTATCCAACGTCGAGGACACGACGTACTTCGAAACGCCGTTTAGGTAGTCGCTGACCCCGCTCGTGTCATCGGTCTGCTGCGGCCAGTAGCCGCGCATCTGCTCGAAGGTCACGCGTCCCAACAACAGCGCATCGGCAGCACCGCGCTGCGCGCGCAGCGCGTCATCGACGTCCGACTGGTCGACTGCTGCGTCGCCCGCAGGGGTGAACCAGCCAGTGGACAGGTCGATAACGCCGTCGAGCGTGATGTTCTCCGTGACGATCAACTCCCTCATGTTCGAAGCATCGCAGACCGGGAATGAGCGGCGTGTAAGGCATCCCGGACGCGAGACAGGGGCACGCGCCGGAGTTCGTGACCGAGCTCGGGTCGATCTTCAAGACGACAACTGCCCGATCGAGTCCGCTCGTTGGGCCGGACGATCCAGCGTTGGCGCCACCAGATCGAGGCGTGGGCATCAGGCCCAGTTCACGAACTCGCCGGGCTACGACCAGGTCTCTCTCATAGCGGCCGGACTCGGCCTAGCCATCGCGGTGGTCAGCATTTTCGACCACGTCTACACCAACGACATGCTCGAGCCCCCAGGAACGGACGCGCTCGGGGTGGATGCGAATTAGAGCGGGCGGGCCGCTGATCGCGTCGGCGGCGCCGGCGATTTCGATGGCCCACGGGCTGAATCCGTCCCCGGGTGCGATCCCGTCGATCACGATCGCGGCCCGTCCGGTCCGCGTCACGTCTCGGAACTTCTTCGTCGTCTCCACGTCGCGTCCGGTCACGTCGAGGGTGCCTAAAGATTCGTTGTAGGTCCAGCCCGAGGGCACGACATGAGGGGTTCCGTCGCGCCCGACGGTCGCCACGCGACCGAGCGCATTGGGCGGAGAGAGAAGAAAGTGCAGCTCTGTTTCGTTGAAGGAGGCGGGATCGTTCATCGTGTTTCTCCACTGTCAGCGAGAACCGGAGTGGCGACGCGGACAACGTAGAAACTACCTGCGATGAGGTGGGGGCTTGTGAGGTGAGCCTTGCCGAGATGCCGACGTTGAGCGTGAGTGGGGCCGGCCGCGCGTTCCGACGGCAGCCAGCACCGCCACAACTAAGTCGTGACCCGGCTCGGCGTCATCTTCAAGACACCAACGGCCCGATCGACGTCCCCTCGTGGGGCTGAACGATCCTGGGCTGGCGCCGTCAGATCGCGGCATTGCGTGAATGGCCCACCGGTCGGGTAGGACATGGAACATGGCAATCCACCGGTGACGTGGCACCGGACGTTGATGCCGAACTGGACCGACGACGCATGAGGCGTGCACTGGTCCTCGCAACGGTCGTAGTAGCCGCACTCGTAATCGCGGCCGGGACTGCTGGCGTGAGGTTCGCTCCCCACAGCCGCGAGCAAGCACGTCTCGCGGCGCGCGACAAGCTATGGGACCAGATTCCCCGCGACCTACACGAGCGCAGCCGATTCACCTCTCTGGCAGACGCAGCATGGGTCCCCTGGCAAGGTTCGACACATTCACCGACGGGAGTTGGCCGCTACTACGAAACCGCTCGCACGCCGAACGCCGCCATCGGGGAATGGGCTGGCGCCGCATCGGCGAGTGGATGGCGACTCGTCTCGTCGTCCTGCGACGGCGGCAGCCCAGTTCGGCGGTACTCCAAGACGTTGGGCAGGTGGCCGGCCACGTTGACTACGTCCTTCGACATAACGGGCACGTCGCTTCTCGCGATCATCCAGCTACCCCGCGACGTCGGTGGCGTCACGAGCGCGCCTCCGGCCGATTGCTGACTCGCCCCGTCGCCTGCGCATCCGACGAGGGTCGGTTAGCGGGGAACCGTCTCGGCGATTTGTTCAAGGTCTTTGACCAGCCCCGCGGAGATCGTTCGGATGTTTTCGGTGATGACCTCGATCGGCCAATCCCACCATGCGAGGCGGACTAAGACCCGAACCTCTTCTTGAGCGAAGCGGTCTTTGATATGTGTTGCAGGGTTCCCGCCGACGATCGTGTAATCCGGCACATCCTTGGTAACCACCGATCCGGCCGAGACGATCGCGCCATGACCAATGTGCACCCCCGGCATGATCGTGGCGTTCCCACCGA
>JBKJQZ010000278.1:0-8481 GCA_046594835.1 Acidimicrobiales bacterium
CAGTCGAAGTCGGTACCGATGCGGGCGGTGCGGCCAGCGTCGTCGAGCACCCACGGGCGTTCCTGGAACGGCGGGTCGTGGCGCACGTGAACGCGGTGCAGGCAGTCGAGCTCGACAACCCAGTCGCCGGTGTTGTCTTGGTGGAAGCCGACCGCGAGGCGAAGCACCAGGTCAGGCTACGCAGCGAGGTTGTTACACCCCTTCTGTATGGTGATCGTTACGCACTTCCCCGTGTGAATCCGCCTCGAGTTGGAGGCGCAAGTGGTTTCGTGTTTGCGCTCTATGGCGCGTGATCTCGACGGCATCGTGCAATCGATTGTCGTCGAAGAACTGACGACGTCCGAGGCGACGGAGATGCTGCGCGACGCAGCTGCGGTGGAGCGACGCGCCGCAGTGTTGAAGACCCTGGTCGCGCGACGCGCCACTGAGGGTGGCACGTGGGCGTCGGGCGGTCACCGCTCGCCGGAATCGTGGCTGGGCGAGCAGACCGGCGGGGGTTTCGGATCGGCGCGCGCGACATTGAATGCGTGTGACCGGTTGGGTGAGTTGCCGGGCCTCGACGAGGCGGCGCGCAACGGTGAGCTGTCAGACGAGCAGCTGAAAGAACTCGGCGACGCCGCAACACCGGAGAATGAAGACGAGTTGCTCGACACCGCTCGAGGCAAGGGCACCGACGCGCTGCGCAAGCACTGCAAGAAGGAAAAAGCGAAGGGCCGCTCGAACGACGACGAGCGTGCGCGTGCGGAGCGGGCGCATCGCACGCGGTTCTTTCGTGGTTGGCTCGACAACGACGGCGCCTACCGCTTCGAAGGCAAAACGACCGCGATGCAGGGAGCGCAGCTCATGGCCGCGGTTGAAGAGATGGCCAACAAGGTGTTCAAGGAAGCGTGGGCCGATGGGCGGCGTGAGTCCTCGGCGGCGTACAAGCTCGACGCGCTGATGCGGCTCGTGCGAGCGGGCGCGCTGGGCGGGTCGGGCGCGGCGGGCGGTGCGGGCGCGGCGGGCGGTGCGGGTTCGGGCTCGGCGTCGGGCTCGGCGTCGTGTACTGGAGCGGGATCGAGTGCAGGTTCGTCCCCGGCGCGGCGGGCGGACCCGGCGCGGCGGGCGGATCAGGTTGTAATTCGGGTCGACGTGTCGCGGCTGTTCGGCTTCGATGGGACGTGCGAAGCCTCGACGGGGCCGGTGCCAGTCGAGGACGCGATCGGTTCGATCCTGGGTGGCGCGTTCATCAAGATCGTGCTGCGCGACGGAGTCGACGTGGCCAAGGTGAAACACGTCGGGCGCCACATTCCCGCGGAAGTGAAGACGGCGATTCTCGAGCGCGACGGGTACGCGTGCGTGATCTGTGGTGCGACGCGGGGTCTCGAAGTGCATCACTACCGGGTCGACTTCGCCAAGGGCGGGGCCACCGAGTACTGGAACCTCGCAGTGGCGTGCTCGCACGATCACACGTTGATGACGACGCAAGGGTTCCGGCTGACGGGCGGGCCCGGGTGCTGGACGTTCACTGGGCCCCCGTGACGGGTCACTCGCACGATATCGAGGCGTCGGCACCGCGCCGCGCGCCGCGCACAGGACCAAGTAGCTCAGCGGTTGCGGCGTGCGGCCCAGACCATCGCGCCCGCAAGCAGGAACAGCGCGGGGATGAGCCCGGCGGTCACGGCCCGCGCGTAGCTGACGCGGGCATCGGTGAGTCCGAGCGTGCGCTCGGGGCCGAGGTTGGGTGCGATCGCCGCGACGTCCTCGCCCGCGGTGAGCCACTCGACCGAGCGCGTGAACAATGCGGCGTTGCCGGCCTGGTTGAGAAACTGATCAGCGGCGAAGTCGGCGTCGCCGATGACCACGACCCGGGTGCGGGTGATGCGGGTTCCGGTATTGCGAGATCGATCAGCGGCCGCGGCCACTGTTATTGGTCCGGCCCGGTCTTGGGTTGGGTCGAAGCTCGGCGTCGCCGGGGCCGTCTCGAGATACGACGCCTTCGACGTGTCGGCGAGACGGCTGACGGTGAGGCCCCGACTGGTCTGGTTGTCGTCGGCGACGTCGACGGCCTGCACCCCCGGAAAATACGTCGGCGCGAGACGGCGCACGACGGGATGACCTGATGAATAGGAACGCACAATGGGAGCGGTGAGATCGCCACCAACAACGGCGGCGGCGTCGCCTTCGAATACGAGCCCGCGCGTGAGACCGAGCCCGAAGGGCGTCAAGACGGGTGCGAGATCTACATCGGGGCTGGCCGCGGGGTCGGCGAGCACGAGCAGCTTGCCGTCGGCGGCGGTCCAGGTTGCGAGCGCGGCGAGCGCGAGTGGGGTGAGGGGTGCGGTCGGCCCCGCGAGTACGACCGCGGCGCAGCGATTGGGCACCGTCGGCGTGGTCAAAAGGTCAAGCGAGGTCGCGCGATACCCGCCGCGTTGGAGCAACGCCCGAGCCGAGGCAAGACCGTCTTCTCCTTGGCCGGTGGTGAAGCACACTTCGGGCACCGAGGTATTGGTGAGCCGGGCGAGGGCGGCGGTGAGGTCTTGTTCGGTTGCAGTCGAAGCGAGCTGCGTCTTGGCGCCCGACGTGAGGGCAACGCCTCCGAAGACGGGGTCCACACCCAGGCGGGCGAGCTCGCCCGGTGCGTCGTTGGGGTCCACCACGTGCCACACGAAGCGAGTGGTTTCGTCGCGGTAGCGCGCCAGGAGGGCAACCGCCTCGACGCGACCCGGTTCGTCGCGGCGTATGAAGGCGGTGACCGTGACGCGATGTGGGAGACGGTCCAGCACGGCCTTGGTCTGGTTGCTCAGGGTGAGCGTGTCGCGATCGGTGAGATCGATGATGCGGTGGGTGCGGGTCGCCGCCGTCGCGAGGGTGATCGCGACGATGGCGACGAGCGCAGTGGTAACAAGGCGGCGCCTCACCGAAGGCGTCGTAGGTCGATAAGCGCGGCGGCGGCCGCGAGCACGACTACGAGGCCGCACACGAAGAACGCGACGTCGCCGGTGTCGATGCCGCCATCGGCGAAGGTCTGTAGGCGCGCGCTTAGCGACAGCGATGCCAGCGCGGACCCGGCGCGCAGGCCCGACGTGCCGCCGTAGGCGAACCACAGGACCAGCGCGGTGAACAACGCGACTACCGCGGCGGTCGGCTGGGACGACGTGGCCGAGGATGCGAGCACGCCGAGACCCGCAACCGTGGCCGAGAGGAGGACGAGGCCGGTAAGGCCGGTGAAGGCCGGGCCGAGGTCGGGTGAACCCCACAAGCTGACGATCCCAACGGTGACCGCGATGGGCGCGAGCAACACCAGCGTGCTCAACCAGCCGGCGAGCCACTTGCCGATCACGAGCGGGCGGGGAGTGACGGGCACTGCGAGCAGGAGTTCGAGGGTGCCGGTGCGGGACTCTTCGGCGAAGCTGCGCATGGTTAAAACCGGTACGACAAAGAGTAACAAGAACCCGGCGATGGGGACCATGGGCTGCACCACTGCTTGACCGCGGACCTCGAGTTGGTTCACCACGAGCACGCCGAACACGCCGTGAAACGCAGCGCCTGCGATGTAGGGCAGCGGCGAAGCCCAAAGCGACGCGAGTTCTTTGCGCAGCACGGCGCGGGTCACGGTGCGCTCGGTGGGTCGCTGGGCGGGTCGCTGGGTGGGTCGCTGGGCGGGTCGCTGGGCGGGTCGCTCGGAGCGCGCGGCGAGCTCGGCGGGTCGCTGGGCGGCGCGGTCGGCGGGTCGCGTGGCGGCGCGGTTGGTGAAGCACCGGCAACCAGGCGAAGGAATCGGTCTTCGAGCACGGCCGCGTCGCCGGGGCGTTCCTCGGCGACAACGGCGCCGTCGACCACGATCACGACCCGGTCACACACGGCGGCCGCTTCGGCCAACAGGTGCGTCGATACCAGTACGGCCGCGCCGGCTGCGGCTTGGGCGCGCAGCAGGCCGCGGGCGTGCACGACCTGCGCGGGGTCGAGGCCGATGGTGGGCTCGTCGAGCACCAAGGCGCGCGGGTCTCCGAGCAGCGCCTGGGCCCATCCGACGCGTTGGCGCTGACCTTTGCTGAGCCGCGCGCACGGGCGGCGCGCAAGGTCGTCAACCGCCGTCGCGGCCATGGCGGCGTCCGCAGCGGTGGGCGGCAGCCGTTTTGCGCGGCACAAGAACGCGAGGTACGCCGCCACGCTGAGCCCGTCGTACGCGGTGAAGTTCTCCGGTAAATACCCGGCGGGGCGCTCGAGTCGAGCCGACCCGCTCGAGGGGCGGAGCAGACCGAGCAGCATGCGGATCGTGGTTGTCTTGCCCGCACCGTTGGGGCCGAGAAAGCCGACCACTTCGCCCGGTTCGACGCGGAACGACACGTCGCGTACAGCGCTTCGGTTGCCGAAGCTGCGGGTGAGCCCGTCGGCGACGATCAAATGTGCGCCGGGGACTCGGCGGGTTCCTCCGGGGTCTCGGCGATGCCGACGAGGTTCGAGAGGAAGCGCTGTCGTAGGGCGTAGACCAAGCCGGCGACCCCGCCCGGCGCCCGGACGATGACCAGGATCAGCAGCGCCCCCGTGGCGAGCGGCACGATCCATGGGTTGTTGAGCTCGATTAGTTGCGGGAGGCCGAACACCAGGAACGATCCGAGGATCGGGCCGAGCAAAGACCCCAGCCCGCCGATCATCACCATGCTCACCAGCAGGATCGACGTGAACGCCGGGTACTCGACCGCGTTTACGTTGCCGATCGACAGGCTGTGCACCACCCCGGCGAGGGCGGCGATGCCCCCTGATATTGCGAAGGCGAGGAGCTTGGCGGTGGTCAGGCCAACGCCGAGGGTGGCCGCGGCCTTCTCGTTCTCCCGCACGGCGAAGAACGACCGCCCTGTACCTGATCGGCCGAGGTTGCGCGCCACCCAGATACAGCCGAGGAGCAACACGATGCCGACGAGAAACAAGGGCCGGTTCGACGGGTCATCTAGATCAACCGGACCAAGTTTGGGCGGCACGATCGAGATGCCGGTTTGGCCCTGCGCGAGCTGGTCGCTCTTGAACAGATACAGCTCGGCGGCGTAGCCAAACGCCAGCGTGACGATCGCCAGGTACAGGCCTTTGATCCGCAACGCGGGTAAGCCGAGTAGCACGCTGATCCACATGCCGATCACCACGACAACGGGAACCGTGATCAGGAACGGCACGTGGTACTTCGTAAACAGATTGGCCGTGGCGAACGAACCGACTCCAACCAGAGCCCAGTGGCCGAGCGAGATCACACCGGCGTAGCCCATGAGCACGGTGAGGCTCACCGCGACCATCGCGAACACGACCACGTTTACCAGGATGCCGTTGGTACGCGAACCCGTCGCCATGCTGAGCGCAACCGCGAAGATCAGAACCGAGATGAGCGATCCGCGGCGCAGGACGGGCTCAAACTCGCTCAGGCGGAGACGCGCCGGTAGCTCGCGCAGCGTGGGCACGAACGCGACCTTGTCTTCGGTGTCTTCGCGTTGGCCGAACAGGCCGTTGGGCCGAAACACCAGTACGGCGATGACGGCCGCGAAGAACACCGTCTCGGGCAGCCCAATGGTGGAGGGGAAGTAGCCGGCGATCACCGACTCGGCGACGCCGACGATGAGCCCGCCGATCAGGGCACCGGGCAGGCTGGTGAGGCCTCCGATGAGGGCTGCGGCTAGTGCGCGCACGAGGAACCCAACCGACAACGTGGTGGTGTTGAGACCACCCTGTTGGGCGCTGAGCAGGATGCCGGCCACGCCCGCCAGCACCGACCCCGCGATCCAGGTAAAGGCCGCAACCCGATCAACCGAGATGCCGAGAAGTCGGGCCGACTCGCTGTTTTCGGCTGCGGCGCGCACCGCCACACCGAAACGCGTCACCCGGAAAAATACGGTGGCAGCGATGGCGATGAGCGGAATCAGCACGAACGCCTGGATGTCGCCTCCGGTGACGCCGAGATTGCCGACGACGAAGCTGCTGCGCAGCACCGTGGGAATGATGCGGACCTCTTCGGCCTGGGCAACGTTGCGGTTAAACAGCAGCGTGACGATGCCGAGGGTGCCCTGCGCGATCGCGATGGTCGCGACCAGCGTGACCAGGCGCGGCGCGCGGCGCAGCCGACGGAACAGGGTCCGCTCGAGGTTCCAACCGTTGAGGCCCAGCAGCACGAGCGACAACACCGCGGCCACGGCGAAGCGCGGGCGCGACATCTCGGCGAAGGGCAGGAAGCGGGCCTTGGCGGTGAGCCACCAGCACAGGTACGCGCCGAGCAATCCAAAGAAGGGCTGGGCCAGGTTGAGTACGCGGGTGCCCTTGTAAATAAGGACCAGGCCGAGCGCGAGG
The DNA here is from genome assembly GCA_046594835.1 of Acidimicrobiales bacterium. GTDB lineage: Bacteria > Actinomycetota > Acidimicrobiia > Acidimicrobiales > JACCXE01 > JACCXE01. Next base: position 6,310 of record JBKJQZ010000278.1, read on the forward strand.
ACCCCGATGATGAGCCCGCGGCTGAGACCCAACACGATGAAGGAGAGCAACTCGGTCATTTCTTGGCTCCTGCGAATCCGGCCGACGCACCGGCGAGGAACACCGATCGCAGCAGGTCGCCGCGGTCGGTGAGGCCCTTGGACGGACCCGCGTAGCGCACTTCGCCCTTTTCGAGGAAGTAGGCGCGATCGGTGTAGCCGAGGGCGAAGCTCGCCTGTTGCTCGACGATGACCACGGTGAGGCCCTCGTCTTCACATAGGCGCTGCACCGTCTCCATCAGCTTTTCGATCACCAACGGCGCGAGGCCGAGCGACAACTCGTCGATCATCAGCAACTCGGGTCGTGACATCAGTGCGCGAGCGACTGCGAGTTGTTGCTGCTCGCCACCCGACAACGTGCCGGCGGACTGCGCCGAACGCTTGGCGATCCACGGGAAGTAATGCACGGCCCGCTCGACCTCTTCGTCGACGCGACGCTCGTCGGGGTAGATGTAGCCGCCCATGCGGAGGTTCTCGCCCACCGTGAGGCTGGGGAACAAGCCGCGACCGCCCGGCACTTGGCCGAGACCGCGCCGCATGAGCACCTCGGCGGGAACGCCCGAGATGTCGTCGCCCTTCCAAAGGATGGTTCCGGCGGTCGGGGTGATCAGCCCCGACGCAGCCTTGAGGATGGTGGATTTGCCCGCCCCGTTGGTGCCGAGCAGCGCGATGCGCTCGCCCCGACGAACGTGGACATCGACGTTGTAGAGGACCTGCACCTTGTCGTAGAAGACGTCGATGCCTTTGACCTCAAGGAGCATTTCGGCCGTGGTGTCTTCCTTGGGCTTGGTTTTGGCCGCGCGGCGCTGTTCGTTGGGTGTGCCGAGGTACGCCTCCGCGACGGCGGGATCGGCCTGGATTTCTGCGGGCGTACCCGTGCTGAGCACCTCGCCCGCGTCGAGGCAGTAGATGCGATCGCACAGGCTCATCACCAGCGGCATGTCGTGCTCGATCATGAGGATCGTGGCGCCGGTCTCGCTCTGGATATTGCGCAGCAGCGGCCCGAGCGCCTCGGTTTCCTTTTGACTGATCCCCGACGCCGGCTCGTCGAGCAGCAGCAGCGTGGGTTTGATCGCGAGCATCAAGCCCAGCTCAAGGAGCCGCAGCGTGCCGTAGGAAAGTTCGGACGCGAACTTGTCGGCGAAGGCCTGCATACCAACGAGCCCGATGATGCGCTCGGCCTCGGCCGCGCATTCGTTTTCCTCGGCTCGCGCCGCGGGGAGGCGCAGCGCGTGGGCCAGTGGGCCGCCTTGCGCCTCGCGGTGCAGGGCAACTTTCACGTTGTCGAGCACGGTGAGATAGGGGAACAACCGCACGTTCTGCAGCGTCCGGCCGATGCCGAGCCCGGCCCGCGCGCTCGGGTTGCGGCTCAGTAAGTCTTGTCCCCGATACCGGACTGAGCCCCGCGTGACGCGTTGGAAGCCCGAGATGCACTCCATGAGGGTTGTCTTGCCGGCACCGTTGGGGCCAATGAGGCCCACGATCTCGCCCTCGTAGACCTCAAGGTCGACGCCTCCGAGCGCCTGAAGCCCACCGAAGCGCACGATGATGTCTTGGCATCGCAGCACCGGCTCGTCCGAAGAGCTCTCTGGGTTGTCGGCGTGGATCGGGGCTTGCGCGGGCGCCGCTGCGAACAGCGCCTTGAGCCTCGGGTGCCGCAGCGCAACCGCTGCGACCGGGCCAATGGCACCAACTAAGACCAACGCGATGATGCCGCCGGTGGAGGCGGCAAGCACCGGAATCAATAGCTGTCCACGAGGCCGGGGCTGATCATCTTGTACTTCACGTTCGCCTGCGCCTCGAGCACCGTCATTCGCTCGGCGCCGTGCATGGTCGAGCGGCGGCCGCGGAACGTGATGGGGCTGGTGATGAGGTCGGCGTAGCTGTTGTAATCGTTCAGCACGGCCTTGAAACGCTCGCGGGTGAGGTCGGCGCCGGCACCGGCGAGGCCGCCCTTGATGACCGACACCAACTGGTAGCCGGCGGACGCGCCGGAACCGTTTTCGTTCCAGTCGTCGGCTCCGTTGATGGCGATGTACTGATCCCGCGCCACCTTCATGTTGGCGCAGTTCGCCCCGTTGACTTCGGGCGCCAGGTAGTAGCAGGCAGCCGACAGGCGGCGTACCTTCTGATT
>JBKJQZ010000301.1:0-3043 GCA_046594835.1 Acidimicrobiales bacterium
CAGGACAAGCGCCCGATGCTCTCGGATCTTCGCGAATCAGGATCACTCGAGCAGGACTCCGACGTGGTCATGTTCCTGTACCGCGACGAGATGTACAACCCCGAGTCGGCCGACAAAGGTGCGGCTGAGGTCATCATCTCCAAGCACCGCAACGGCCCTACCGGCGTCGCGCACCTCGCGTTCCTCAGCCACTACACGCGCTTCGCAGACATGGCTCGCAACAACTAGGTCGGTCGAGAAAATTCCACGCGCCGATTCGGTGCGAACGAATACCGTGGGCGCCAACAGGTTTCGGCGTTCGCGCAGGCCATCGGAGTGACACCCCGATGTGAGGACGTTGGTAGCTGGAGAGGCCTACAGATGTAGGTGAAGGTGTGGTGGCACCGCGAGGAATCCCGAGCTCGCCCACACCCCGTTTGGGGATGTGTTGCGCGACCAAGGAGGTTCCCAGAATGCAACGCACTCTCTCGTCCGAACTCACGAGCCACATTGGCGAACGCGCGACCGTTGCTGGTTGGGTCCATCGCCGCCGACTGCTTAAGAGCGTGTCGTTCCTGATCGTTCGTGACCGCGCCGGACTAACCCAGATCGTTCTGCCTCCCGACACCGAACTACCGACCGAGGAAACCGTCGTCGAAGTGACGGGGATGGTGACGGCCAACGCCGTCGCCCCCGGTGGCGTGGAAGTGATCGACGCGCAGATCGTGACGCTGAGTGACTCGGTCACCGAGTTGCCCTTCGAGGTTTTTCGCCCGTCGCTCACGGCCACGCTGCCCACGCAGCTGGACAACGCTGCGTTGTCGTTGCGGCATCGGTCGCGACGCGACGCACTGCGCGTGGGCGCGGCGGCGGTCGCGGGGTTCCGGGCCGAGTTGGACAACAGCGGTTTTACCGAGATCTTCACGCCCAAGATCGTCGACACTGCGACCGAGTCGGGCGCGAACGTGTTCGCCCTCGACTACTTCGGCCGCCCGGCGTTTCTTGCACAATCGCCACAGTTTTATAAACAGCTCATGGTCGGGGTGTTCGAGCGCGTCTACGAAGTGGGGCCCGTCTTCCGGGCCGAGCCTCACGACACAACCCGTCACCTGGCGCAGTACACGTCGCTGGATGTTGAACTCGGCTTCATCGAGTCGCATCGCGACGTCATGGCGCTCCTGCGCGAGGTACTGGCCGCCATGGTGGAACGCGTGACGAGTGTGGTCGAGGTCCCCGGCGTTCCGGCCGTGCCGGTAGAGATCCCATCGATTCACTTCGTCGACGCGCTCGCGATCGCCGGCGCCGATCCAACCGAGCCCGACCTCTCGCCATCAGACGAACGGGCCATCGGCGAGTGGGCTATGCGCGAGCACGGGAGCGACTTCGTGTTCGTCGAGGGCTACCCAATGTTCCCAAAGGGAAAGCGGCCCTTCTACACACACCCCGACCCGGCACGCCCCGGGTACTCCAACGGCTTCGACCTGCTCTTCCGCGGCATCGAACTCGTCACCGGGGGCCAGCGCCTGCATCGCTACGACGACTACGCCGCCGCGCTCACCGCGCAGCACGAGCCGCTCGAGCCCTACCGCGCCTACATCGAGTCATTTCGGCTCGGCTTCCCTCCCCACGGAGGTTTTGCGATCGGACTCGAACGCTTCGTTGCCCGCATGGTCGGCGCCACGAACGTGCGCGAGGTCACCGCGTTTCCCCGCGACCTCCACCGCCTAACGCCCTAGGTCGTAGGGGTTGTCGAGCCCCGCGCGGCCGGCGGATCAACGGGAGCGGTCCAGTACGTGTGGCGGTCGGCGTAACTGACGTTGCCGTACAGCGGAAGGTAGTGCTCATACGTACGGCGGTTGGCGAACACGCTCGCGGGATCTTCGCTCGCAGCCACGAACTCGCTCACACTGCTCGCGGAGTCCAGTTTCACGCCCTTGGCGACAATGAGGCGCGGCACTTGCTTACCCTCTATCCAATCAGCGCCGAACTGTCCGAGCCCGTAGCCCATGAGCGTCCAGGCGAAGGCGATGCTCAGCTTGTACGCGCCGCCGGCCTTGACCAGATCGAGCGCCTCCTTGTCCCCGTCGACGCCCGACAAGAACATGTCGTCTTTGAGCTTTCCGCTCTCCTGCAGCGCCTTATAGGCGCCCACCACGATGGTGTCACCGCCTAGCACGACCTTGATGTCCTGGTGCGTCTGCAGTGCGCTCAACATCGTCTGGTAACCCGAGGAGGTGCTGATGTCTGCAACCGTCAGGTCGCCCACGACCTCGATGCCACCGCCACCGGTCCTGAGGCCTTCGAGCACGCCTCGGTGACGCAGCTTGAGCTGCGGTGACGCGGAGTCAAGATTGAAATACAGGACCTGCGCGTTGCCGCCTAGCTGCGCCGTGACGTAGTCGGCGGCGGCCTTCCCTTGGTCGTAGCCGATCTGATATTGGCTGGCCGCGACCTGCATCGTGCTTGGCGCCGTGATGATGCCCTGGGTGCAGATGCCCTTGTCGATGGCGCGTTGGAGCACGAGGCCGTCGGCGTCGGGGTTGAGCGGCTGCATGGCGAGGGCCCCCACGCCCCGCTCGAGAAACTCATTCATCTGGTCGACGTGCTTTCCCGGGTCGTTGCCGGAGGTGGCGGTGACGAACTCGACCCCGCGTTTCGTCGCGGCTTGCCGCATGCCGCGCCCAAGCGCGAGGAAAAACTCCGAGTCCGCGGTCGAGGCCCACGCAACGCGCTCCGCCAAAGCGGTGCTGGCGCCCTTCGCCCCCACGTCTTTGAAACGCTCGAGCGTGTCCGGGTTAAGCGCCGCCGGCGTGTCTCCGCCGCCGTTGCCGCAGGCGGCGAGGAACTCGAGCGACAGCAATCCCGCAGCCCCTGCGGCACCGAGGCGCAATATCTCTCTTCGCGAACGAACCGACATGGTTCCAACCTCCCAGTTGGTGACGAAATCTACGCCGATCGCCTTCGGTACTCAGTGCGGGGGTAGCCGCACAACCGTGATGAAGAAGTCATCGATGGCGCGGACCGCCGCGACGAAGCTATTGAAGTCGACCGGCTTACGCACGTA
>JBKJQZ010000315.1:0-3865 GCA_046594835.1 Acidimicrobiales bacterium
GAGCATGGTGGCACGCAGCCAGTAGAAGAAGCGGTCGGACACCGGCTGCACCGGACGTTTGCCGGCCGGCTTGGGTTCGATGCCCATCGACCGCCCAGTCTTCAACGCGCGGTCGGTCGCTTCGGGCCGGCTCTCGGGGAAGCCGTTCAGCGTCGGATCCCACAGCCCAGACTCGACGAACGGCTGCATCGCCGGGTTCGGGAGCGACTCGTAGTGCACGAGGAAGCGCACCGCCCCGTCGAGGCCGCGCGCCGTCAGCGCCTCGATCTCTTCAGGAGTGCCGCCGAAGCCGGCGTGCGCCAGCAGGTGTGCCGCGCGGTCGGCGTTCCAATCGGACGCAGGGAGCTGGGTGAGGTCGTCCTTCCAGGTTGCTGGACCGGGAGACCACGGTGAACGGTTAGCCATGTGGTACTCCTAGCTGCGGAACAGGCCCATCGACTCGAACCGGCGCCCGAGCACCTTCGTCGAGTCGGCACCCATCCAGTCGATTAGCGTGGCGAAGACACGTCGGAAGTCGGTGGTGTTCTCGAGGTTGCCATCGAGCACCAGGTTCGACAGACTCGGCGGTGTGCCGTACAGGCCGCCCTTCACCGCATTGCCGACGACGAAGTTCACCTGCGCCGTGCCGTGGTCGGTGCCGAGGCTGGTGTTCTCGGGTACGCGACGGCCGAACTCGCTGTGCACATAGAGCACCACATCGTCGGCGCGCCCGATGCGCTGCATCTCGCGGAAGAAGCCGGCGATGGCGTCCGAGCAGTACTGCAACTGCCGGTCGTGCGGCGCCGCCTGGTTCACGTGTGTGTCGAACAAACTGTTGCGAAGCGGCACGTAATACAGCGACGTCGGGAAGTCGGCCTCGATGAGCGCCACCACCTTGTCGAGATCGAGCAGGCGCAGGTCCGGGTTGTCCTTGCCCTTGTAGTGGCTCCACGCGGCGCGCACCACCTCGGACGCCTGTGCCGCGCTGCGCGTCACGTCGAGCACGTAGCGGTGCGAATCGCCCACCGTCACCGTCTGCGCGGCGAGCGCGTCGAGCAGCGCATGCTCCTGCGCGAAGGCCGCACGCTGAAACTTCGCCGGGTCGAGAAACACCAGCGGCACATGCTTCTCCGCCTTCACCGCCAGGCTCTGGCTGTCGCCGACGTTGACGATCATGTTGCCGCGCGCGCCTGACGGATCGAGCGCCGACGCGGTGCGGCCGATCCAGCCAAATTCGTTGCCGCTGTTCGGTGCCGCGGTATGCCAGAACGACATCGACGAGAAGTGCGAGAACGACGGCTGGTCGTAGCCCACGCCCTGGACGATCGCCACCTTGCCGTCGTCGTAGAGCTGTTTCATGCCGGCCATCGACTTGTGCCAGCCGACGTGTGCGTCGATCTTCAGAACATCGTTTTCGCGGATGCCGATGGTGGGCCGATGCTTGTAGTAGAGGGCGTCGCCGTAGGGGACGATGGTGTTGAGGCCGTCGTTGCCACCGAACCACTCGAACACCACGAGGATCTTGTTGGACAGCGACTGCGCCGCCACCGCGCTGGCCTGGCTGAACACCTGCGGTACCGGGCCGAGGCCGCCGAAGAGACCGAAGCCGAGTCCGCCGGCGCCGAGCCGGAACAGGTCTCGACGCGATACGCCGCTGCCGGAGAGCTTGCGTTTACCACTCATGGAGTCCGTCCTCGGTGATCGTCAATACCGTGCGGTCGAGCCAGCCTCGACCTTGGGCGCTCGCACGGCGACTCGCCTTCGGCCGCGATTATAGGCGGAACGCCGGGTCGCGCTGCTCCCAGTCGTAGCCAGGCTCGGTGGTCAGGCGACTGTCGTCGACGGCCTGACCCACGGTGAAGTGATACAGGCTCTGGAACGCATGGCTTGTGAAGCCCAGCAGGTCGTGCACGCCATCGTCGAAGAAGCAGCCGATGCCAGTGGCGCGGGCACCGGCGGCCTCGGCCTCGAGGTACAGCGTCTGTCCCACCATGCCCGTTTCCCAGAACAGCTGCCGGTAGAACGAAGGACCATACGTCTGCAGGCTGTCGCTGAAGTCGGCAAGCATCCCCAGGCTGAAATAGCCGTCGGACGCGATGGCCTGATCGCAGCTCAGACGAGCCGCCATCGCCCGCGTATCCTGACGCGACAGCCGCCACAGCGGCAGGGCATCGTCGGCCTGCTCCCAGGCGAGCCCAGGCCGGCAGGCCGCACGCAGCCGGTCGAGCACCTGCTCGTCGCGCAGCAGCACGTAGACGCCAGGCGCGACCTCGTTGACGCGGTGGACGAAGAGCACGAGGTGCACGCGCGGTGTCCACCAGAGGCTGTCCCAGGGAGGCGCCGCCTCCGGCAGCACGCGGGCGAGCATGTCGAGAAACGCCGCGCGGTCGAGCGTGGCTCCTCCGTCGAACGCGACAGCGCTGCGACGTTGCAGCACCAGGGCACGCGCATCGAGTCCGGCAGTCCGCGTGGCGTCGCGGTGATGTGACGCGTGCAGCGGAGCACTGACGTCGGTCCGCGCCGGCTGCCGCGAGGCTTCGGCCACGTCGTCGATGAACGACCAGGTGACGTGATCCTCGCTCAACTGGCTGGCGCGTCCCGACCACGCGCCGCTGGCCACCGCCTGCACGAGCGCTCGTGCCATGTCTTCGGATACTGGCAGCGCGTCTCCAGCACTGAGCGCGACGACGCAGGCGGGCTCCTCGCGCTCGGCGTCAACGAAGTCCTGGTCGCGGTCGATACCCGCCAGCGCAGCCATCGCGCCGTGCGAAAAAGCCGGCTGCATCGCCGCGCGCCAGCCCACCAGAGCTGCGCCGAACGAGAGGGCGGCCACGGCATGCCCGAGGTCGTGCTGGCAGTAGCGAAATGCGCGCTCGCCGTACTTCCATGCCTCGCGCCAGTGGATGGAGGTGAGTACCACGAACAGTACGTCATGCGGTCCGGCCAGGGCATCGTTCCACATCTCGACATCAACGGTGCATCGCTGCTCCAGCACGTGCCGGTCCGGCGCGTAGTGGTAGACACCGGGCGCGACGGCGACCGGCGGTAACGGCCCGCAGACGACGTAGGCTTCGGTCGGGTGCAGGTTGCCGCTGGACGGGTTCACCCGCAGCGGCCAACCCGCGGTGCCGGCGCGCTTCCAGGCCGAGAGTCCGAGCGAGTGCCGGAGCACATCGCCGACGAGTGCGGCGGAGAGCGGCTCGGCCACTGCAGGCCGCTGCCGCAGCGCGGCGAGTGTCACCGACGGTGGCGCGTATTCGCTGGGCTCAGCCGCAGGCGACGGATACATCGGGATGGTTGGAGACCCAGCGAAGGCGCGAAACGGCCTGGGTTGTGACGCCCAGTCCAGATGACCAAGCGAACGTGCAAACCGATGGAAGTGGTGTTTGGTCCCGTCGTGATAGCCGTACACCGTCTCGAGCGCGCCGTCGCTCATCGAAGAGCCGACGCTCTATCCAACACGATCGTCATGCCTCATCGTACGCGCTCTCGAGTGCTGCGACGTCGAGCTTCACCATCGTCATCATGGCGTCCATCACCGCCTGGACCTTGCTGGGGTTCTGATCCCTGATGAGTTCCATAAACGCCTTGGAACAATCTGCCACGTGACCCCGAACTGGTCCGTAATCCAGCCGCACTGCGATGGCGTTGCGCCGGCATCGACGAGCGTGTTCCAGTACTCGTCAACCTCCGCCTGGTCGTCGCAGTCGACAAAGAGCGAGAACGCCTGGGAAAAACTGAAGTACGAGCCGCCGTTGTAGCGACAGTCAATGGCCGGACCCCACGGTGCGAGCACCGCCTGTCACCACGATAATGTCGTCGAACCCTTCGTCGAGGGTTGGCGCCTCGAGCAGTCCGAATACGCTTCGAACCTGGTGATGAGTGC
>JBKJQZ010000025.1:0-5751 GCA_046594835.1 Acidimicrobiales bacterium
GCAATGCCCTCGTCGAAGATGTGTAGGACATTGGACGACTGACCGCCGTAGCCCACCAACACGCCGTCTTCGCTCCACACGTGAATCGTGCAGTGACCGTACCCACCGATGGCCAGATTGCCGTGGACCTCGAGCAGCACCCACTCCGTGTCGGCGTCGGGGCCGAAGCGCATCGAGTTGTCGAGGCTGATGCCGCCGCCGCGCTTGCCAAGGCCCGACGCGATCGAGATCGGCGCCATGTCGGCGAGGAAGGCAACGCCCGCCGGCGTCGGTGCCCTGTGAGTGGTCAGGCGCGCCCACATCGCCATCGCGCCCTTGGCGCGTTCTTCGTCCGCGCGAAGTGAGACCGTGCGGTGTTCGACCATCGAGGCGAAGAAGTCGACCATCATCTTTTCCACTCCGGGCGGGCCGAAGAAGAACTCATCGGCGTCGTCGGGGACGGGCACGTTCGGCATTGTTTGGAACTGACCGACGATGCCGTTCTCACGCGGGATCGCGGTGGATCCCATGGTCGAGAACATCACGGCGCCGGACTCGTCGACGCCGTTGACGTGCACCTGCTTGATGCGCTTGCCCGCCGCGTGAATCGTGGTCTGCAGTTCGATGGTCGTGCCTTCGCGGGGCGACGCGACGAACTGCGTGGTGGCCCAGAGAATGGGCGAGTCGGTCGCGACTTCCATCGCGGTGATGGCGACGCCGATCGCGCAGCCACCGTAGAGCGCGCCGTCGGGGCGGCAGTTGCGGCGCTCGATAACGAATCGGCCCCTCAGCCCGTCGGCGTCGAAGGACACGGGGACGAGTTCGAGATCTCCCGGTCGAGGAAAGCGGCTCAACGGGAGCCGGGAAAACGAAATTGGTCGCGCCGCTCGGAGTCCCCCCAGAATCCAAGCGGCACGACCAAGACCTTGATTAGATGCGCTCGATAACGGTGCCCGACCCCAGGCCGCCACCACAACACATGGTGACCATCGCCCGGGTGCCGTCACGCCGCTCAAGCTCGTGCAGCGCGGTGGTCAACAGACGCGCGCCGGTCGAACCAACGGGGTGACCGAGTGCGATCGCGCCACCGTTGACGTTGACCCGATCGTGATCGGGCTTGCACTCGCGCTCCCACGCGAGGACAACGGAGGCGAAGGCTTCGTTGACTTCGAACAGATCGAAGTCGGCCATCGACATGCCCGTCTTGGCGAGCAGCTTGGCCGTCGCGTCGATCGGGCCCGTCAACATGAGCACGGGATCGACGCCCACGAGGCACTGCGCCACGATGCGCGCCCGCGGCGTAAGGCCGAGTTGCTTGGCCTTGCCCTCGGTGGTGAGCAGGATCGCGGCGGCGCCGTCGGAGATCTGCGACGACGTGCCCGCGGTGTGCACGCCGTTCTCGCGGCCGACAGCCTTGAGCGTGGCGAGCTTCTCGAGGCTCGTGTCGCGCAGTCCCTCGTCCTTCGCGACGACCTGGGTAGTGCCCGTGTCGTTACCTTCGGCGTCGAAGATCGGTGCGGTAATGCCCACGACCTGACTGTCGAAGCGACCCTCGGCCCACGCCTGGATCGCCTTCTGCTGCGACTCGAGACCGAACTGATCGCAGTCGGCGCGGCTCACGCCCCACTTCTCCGCGATGCGCTCGGCGCCCTCGAACTGCGAGGTCGACTCGTGCGGGTACTTCTTCGAGAACGGGAAGCCGGGGCCCGAGCGCATCGCTGCGCCCAAGCCGACTCGGCTCATCGACTCGACGCCACACGAAAGCACCACGTCTGCCGCGCCACCGGCGAGGAGGCCGGCGGCGAGGTTGGTGGCCTGCTGGGCCGAGCCGCACTGGCTGTCGACCGTGGTCGCGCCCGTGGTGATCGGAAGGCCGGCGGTAAGCCACGCGTTGCGCGCAATGTTGAAGGTCTGCTCACCGACCTGGCTTACGCAGCCGCCGATGATCTGGTCGACGAGTACGGGGTCAATACCCGAGCGCTTGATGAGCTCGGTTTGCACCGCGCCAAGCAAGTCGACTGGGTGCACCGTCGACAGACCGCCCGCACGCCGACCTATCGGCGAACGGACGGCTTCGACGATGACAACGTCGTTGTCAGCCACTTGTGACTACTAGTCCGCGGAAGTGATCTCGAGGATCTTCTTCTGCATGGCTTCGGCAGCCGCGGGATCAGCGGGAGCGCCACCCTGCATGGCCATGAGCTTGGTCATGTCGCCTTCGACCTTGATCTTGCCGCTCATGAACGCCTGCATTGCAGCCTGCTGGTTGCCATTGATGAACATGTCCTTGGCAACTTCGTACGGAAGCGTGAGCTTGGTCGGTGCGTCGATGAGGCCCCGGTTGAACTTGCCGCCGGAGACGTTGAGTTCCTTGTCGCCCTCGGGGCCACCGGTGACCACCATGTTGATCTGGGCGCCTTCGGGCATCATGCCGCCGCTACCGGACTCTTCGATGACCTTCTCTACGTCATCAAGCCATGCGTCGGAAAGAAATGGATTGGGCATTAGTCCCCCTGTAAAGGAATCGGAGAGCGGGACCATACCCTACGGAATGGTCTGGTGCACCCGCCCGTCCGTCGATGCACTTCTGCGCGGGGTTGTGCACCACCAGCGTGGAGAACGCCGTCAGCACAAGGTGACTCGGCGGGGGTCAGTCCGTCGGGGCCTCTGCGTAGTTGTACTTGCGTACGTTGCCGTAGCGGTGGCGTGTAATCGACACGACCTGCTCGTGCACCCAGTGCTGGAGTTCGAGTCGGCCGAATGACGTGACGGGCGAGTCGTCTACTGCGATGCCGAGCTCGTCGCAGCGTTTGTAGATCGCGTTGCTGGTGCGACCAAGCACGCGCACCTTCGACGGTTTGATGCGCCGCACGTGCTTGATGAAGTCGTCGTCGCTATCGCGGGCGACGATGACCGTGACGCCCGCAAGGTGCGCGGCCTGTCGTGCTCGATCGACGTCGCGGGGCGTCGAGCCTTCGCCGGCGCGGATAACGACCGGCCGGTAATACGGGATGTAGCGGAAGTCGTTCGACTCGGCCCTCATGGCGCTCGGGTCGTGCGCGACCAAGAAGTGCTCCGTCCACGCCTGCTCGTAGTCAGTGGGCGCGTCGGCGGGTCGGTCTTCGGCGTCGGTCCAGGTGCCCATCGTGAGTACGTAGTTCGGCCCGCCCGCCTTCGTGGCCGGCCCCATCACCGACTTTTTCCAGCCACCGAAGGGTTGCCGGTTCACGATCGCGCCGGTGATCGCACGGTTGACGTAGAGGTTTCCTGCGTCGACTCGATCGACCCACCGCGTGATCTCCACTGGGTCGAGCGAATGCAGTCCGGCGGTGAGTCCGAAGGGCGTGGCGTTCTGTAACGCGATGGCGTGCTCGAGCGAGTCGGCGCGCATCAACCCGAGCACGGGTCCGAAGCACTCGGCGAAGTGGAACCACGAGCGCGGCTTGACGCCGAGCTTCACGCCCGGCGTCCATAACTTGTCGCCAAGGCGGCGCGGCTCAACGAGCCACGACTCGCCGTCGTCGAGGCGGGTTAGTGCCCGCAATAGGTTTCCTCTAGGCGCCTCGATAAGCGGACCCATAGCCACGTCGACCGACGTCGCGGCACCCACGCGCAGCGAACTGACGGCGTCTGCGATTCGCGCCAGGAAGCGAGGGTCGTCGTGGACCGATGCCTCGACGATCGCGAGACTCGCCGCCGAACACTTCTGACCGGCGTGGCCGAAGGCCGAGCGCACGAGGTCGCGCACCGCGGCGTCGAGATCGGCGGCCGCCGTGATGACGATCGCATTCTTCCCGCTGGTCTCGGCGTGCAGCGCGAGTTGCGGCTTCCAGCTACGGAACATCTTTGCGGTGTCCCACGAGCCGGTCAGCACTACCGCGTTCACGTCATCGTGGGTGATGAGGTGCCTGCCCGCGTGGTCGTCGTCACACGGGAGGAACTGCACGACGTCGTCGGGCACGCCGCCACGACGACACTGCTCAACGACGAGCTGCCCGATCAACCGCGATTGCGGCGCGGGCTTGAGGATGACCGAGCTGCCCGCCGCCAGCGCAGCGAGCACGCCGCCAGCAGGTATCGCGTACGGGAAATTCCACGGCGCAGCGACCACGGTGACGCGATGGGGCGCAAAGTGTGCGCCCTTCGCCTGCAGTTGTTCAATAAGGGTCGACGCGTCCGCGTAGTAGCGCGCGAAGTCGACTGCTTCGGATACTTCGGTGTCGCCCTCGGCCACGACCTTCCCGCACGTGTTGGCCATGGCAGCGATCGTGACGCCGCGCGCGCGGGCCATCTCGTCTCCAACCTTGCGCAGGATGGCGGCGCGTTCGTCGTGGCTGAGCGAACGCCACTTATCCGACGCGATGCGCGCCGACTCCACCGCGTTGTCGACGTCCTCCACTGTGGGGGTGGGCCAGTTTGCGTCGGGCGCGGTCCAGTGATCGAGCGCGTCGTGGATCCAGCGACGGTTCACCGCGTTCGTGAAGTCGGTATCGGGTTCGTTGGTGAAGCCGTCGCCCCGGTCGACGGGGTGCGGTGCGATTCGATCGACCGTGCGACGCGGCCTCGACGGCGGCAGGTGGCGGTCGTTGACGGCCCGCAAGAACCGCTGCTTCTCCTTCTCGAACTCGGCGTCGCCCGGCTTCATCGAGAACAACGCGTGAAGGAAGTTGTCTGGCGCCGCGTTCTCATCGAGCCGGCGGGCGAGATACGCCACAGCTGATTCAAGACCGTCGCGTGTCGTCGCGGGCCCGTAGAGCAATAAGCCGCCCGCGTGGGATGCGACCGCCGATGACTGCGGCGGCGCCATGCCCTCAAGCATCTCGATCTCGACTCGGTGTTCGGCGTCGAGGTGTGCGCGCAGCACCAACGCCCAAGACACGTCGAAGATGTTGTGGGACGCAACGCCGACGCGCACGGCGTCGGCGTACGGCTCGCTTAAGGCGAGGTCGAGCATGCGCTTGTAATTGGCGTCTACCGCGGCCTTGGTGTCGAAGGGCGCAGCTGCCCAACCATGTAGTTCGGCGTCGACGTGCTCCATCGCGAGGTTCGCGCCCTTGACGATGCGGACCTTGATGCGGCCGCCGCCACGCGCCTGTCGTGCCGCGGCCCACTCGCACAACTGCACCAGAGCGCTGTAGGACTCAGGCAGGTACGCCTGGAGAACGATGCCTGCGTCGAGCGTGTGGAACTCGGACTCGTCCAGCGTCTCGGTGAAAGCCGCAATCGTCAGGTGAAGGTCGCGGTACTCCTCCATGTCGAGGTTGACGAACTTTGGGGGGAACGTGTGCTGCGCGGCGCGATAGAGCGGCCGCAGCCGCTCCACGATGCGTTGCACACTTTCGTCGAAGGCGAGCACGTCGAGCTGGCTGCAGATTGCGGAGATCTTCACCGACACGTAGTCGATGTGGGGTCGCATGAGGAGTTCGATCACGTCGTGCACGCGCTGCTTGGCCTCGGCCTCACCGAGGATCGCTTCGCCGAGAAGATTGACGTTCATTCGAATGAACTCGGCGTGGTGCGCAACGACGCGGTCTCGTAGCGCCGGCTCTTCCGAAGGCAGCAACACCGATTCGGTCTGCTGCCGAACCTGGTTGCCTACCATCGGCATCACCACGTGGGGCAGCACGAGCGATGCGAGCGCGCCAGCGCGCAACATCACACGATCGCGGGGCGAGAGAAACGGCGGTAATCCCGACGCAACAAGTTCGCGGAAGCGCGCCGCGGCGCGTTCGGGATCGTGGATACGGATGACTTCGTCCGCGAGTTCGAGCG
>JBKJQZ010000334.1:0-17281 GCA_046594835.1 Acidimicrobiales bacterium
CATGCCCAACGCGGCGCTCGAAACCGATGGCCCGGTGTAGGAAACGCCCGCGCTGTCGAGGAGGCCCTGCACCGTGCCGTCCTCACCGGGCCCGCCGTGGCAACACACCACCACCACGCCGTCGTAAAGCTTCTCGCGACCTAAGCCACCCTTGGCCGCGATGCCCGCTCCAGCCCCGATGCGTGCGGGCTTCGCGCCGCGCGGCACGCCGTCGGCGAAGGCGGAGCTTTCGAGCGTCGCGTCCACGATCACAAAGTCGCCAGCGCGTGTCCAGTACAGCGCTTCGCTGGCACCGAGCGTGCGGGCCGTTTGCAGACCGGTGTGCACACTCACGTCGTGCTCAGGCGACGGGCCACCGAAAAGAACGAGGGGGTCTGTCACAACTTCAAGTCTAGGGAAAGTGGTCGGGGAGATCGTTCTCGTAGAGAACGGCGTCGCCCGCGGTAAGTGTCGTGCGTACCCAGGCCACGGCGTCCTCACGGGTCTTGAAGAACTCAACCTTGGCGGCCGTCTTACCCGCACCCGCTAGTAGGGCCTTCTTGTTCGATCTCCCGACGATGCCGATGATCGACGCGACCGCTCCCGCTTTCTCCGCGAAGGCTTCGTTCGCGCTCGCCTGTTGGTTGCCAAGTTCGATCATCCCGGGTGTGATCAGCACCTTGCGCCCGGTCGTGGCGCCCGCAGCTGCAAGCGCGTCAATTGCACGCGCCGCTCCGGCTGGGTTCGAGTTAAACGTGTCGTCGAGCACCACTACGCCGGAGGGCGCGGTCATAGCTTCGAGGCGGTGCGCGGCGCCCGGCGCGGACGCAAGGCGCGCGACCGCATCGCTCGCAGATACCCCGAGCTCGAGCGCGACTGCCACCGCGCACGCGGCATTGGTCGGTGCGGTCGGCAGGCTGTTGACGCGGCCGACCTTCTGGCCCTTCACGAACACGTCGGCTGCGTCGGCGTCGGCCACCACAGCAACGTCTGCGCTCGCGTCGGTACCCGACACGCGCACAACCTTTTTCGCGCCGGTCGCCGCAACGCGATCGGCTACGGCCGCGAGGCGGGCGTCGTCAACGTTGAGGACCACGGTCTTGGCGGGCGCAAAGATCTCGGACTTGGCCTCAACGGTGACGTCTTCGGACCCAAAGCGTTCGAGGTGCACCGGGCCGATCGCTGTGAGCACTGCGATCTCGGGCGGACACCACTCGCACAGCTAGGCGATCTCGCCCTTGCCATAGGTGCCCATCTCGGCCACAAACACGTCGGTTCCCATGGGCAGGCCCTCATTCACCGCACGAGTGAGGCCGCCCAGATTGTTGAAGCTCGCCGGGCTCGCCGCTACCGAGCGCGTGCCTGTGACGAGGTGAGCCACGACAATCTTGGTGGAGGTCTTTCCGTAGCTGCCAGTGATCCCGACGATGGTCGGAGCGATCGTGCGCAACTTCTGGCTGGCCTGTTTGACAAACCGCTTCATGCCGCGGCGTTCGAACGGCGCGGTCGCGAGCAATGCCGCGTCAATCGTTATCGGAACGAGGAACAGCGCGACGCTCGCAGCGTTGGCGACCGACAGGCCGACCGCGGTCAGCGCCAACACAATGCCGAAGTGCACGAACGCCCCTACCGCGGCAAGCACGCGGAGACGCCGGGTCCAGACAAGCTTGGACGTGCGGCCGCGAAAGGACAGACCGATGCCGATCCAGCGCCACCGCGCGGCGAAGCGCGAGACCGAGCCCGCGATGTAGTGCTCGCGCTGCGCGATCCGCAGCCAACGCACCGAGTCCACACCCGCAACCCCGATCAGCGCGACGCCAAGGAACAGGTCGATCACGCGAGCGCCCGGCCAATCGCGGCACGCAACGCGTCGACCGCCGTTAAAGGCGTGAGGTGCCCGGCACCCGGCACCACCGTGAGCATCGCCAGCGCGCCTAGGCGCGCCGCGAGTTCCTCGGCCCCAGCGAGTGGCGCGGCGGTGTCGTTATCGCCCCATACCAACTCGGCGCGGACGGTGGTCGCTGCAATCTGCGCGTCGTAGTTCTCGTTCACCAACCTCACGTGTATCGACCGCATGATCGGAGAGGCATTCCGATAGTCCGACGACCCGTACCGCTTGCGGGCCTCTTCCATACGCGCCTCAGACACGACTCCTCGCTGGTGCAGCCAGCGCGCCAGCCGGTAACCCGCCTTCGTTTTGGCCGTGGCGCCCACACGAATGAGGGGCGCACCGGCGAGTACCAGGCCGCAGATCGAGTCGGGCGCTTGCGCGGCGACGTGGATACCGACTCGTCCACCGAGGCTGTGCCCGACGAGCACCGGCGGTGCGGGTAGTTCGCGCAGCAGCTCGACCACGAGCGCCGCGTACTCAGGCGAGCCCCACGTGTCGGGCGGCGGTGGGGTCGAGCCGAAACCCGGCAAGTCGATCGCGATCGCGTCGAAGGGATCGAGAACTTCAGCAAAGTCGGCATGCGTGCGGCCCCACCCGTGCAGCGCGACCACGCGCGGCGCGGCGTCGCCATATGACGCGCCAAAAAGGCGTCCCCCCGCAAAGCTGCTCAGCACGACTCCACGCTAGGTTGCCCGGCCGTGTCTGAGGCATTTCGCTCCCCTGGGCTCGACGACTGGTTCGTTGGCGCCGGCTTTGGCCTGTTCGTTCACTGGGATCACGCCAGCCAGCAGGGTCTCGAGACCTCGTGGCCGCTGACCGGGGGCATCAGCGTGCTCCCAAGCAGCTGGTCCGATATCTCGACCGACAGCTATCACGCCAGCGCCGCGACTTTCGACCCACAGCAGTGGGACCCGGTCGCGTTCGCGCGGCGCGCCAAGGCCGCTGGTGCGACCTACGTGGTGTTCACCACGAAGCACCACTCGGGTTACGTCATGTGGGACACGACCACCACCGACTGGTCGATCACGAAATCGCCCTACGGCAAAGACATCGTGGGTCCGCTCACCGAGGCTCTGCGGGCTGAGGGTCTACGCGTCGGCTTCTACTTCTCGCTGAGCGATTGGCACGAGCCCACGTATCCGGCCTTCACGGACGAGCACAAGCCCTACGTGCTCGGTGCAACGCCGCCGCTGTCGAGCGAGGAAGACGCCGAGACCTTCCGCGCCTACATGCGCGCCCAGCTCACCGAGATCCTCACCAAGTACGGCCAGGTCGACGAGCTGTGGTTCGACGGCGGCTGGGAGCGTCCCGTCGGGTGGTGGAAGCCTAAGGAGCTCGAAGCGCTCATCCGAGGGCTGCAGCCCAACATCGTGATCAACGAACGCCTGTATTCGGTCGGTGACTTCGAAACCCCCGAGCAATTCGTACCGGCCCAGCCTCTCCCGCGGCCATGGGAAACGTGCATGACGATGAACGACAGCTGGGGCTGGGTGCCCGCGGACACGAACTACAAGTCCTCAACCGCGATCATTCACACGCTGTGCGAGATCGTCGGCAAGGGCGGTAACTTCCTTCTCAACCTCAGCCCGACTGGCGACGGATCGCTCCCGGCGGTTCAAACCGAACGGCTTGACGCAGTCGGCCGCTGGATGGCCACCAATCGCGAAGCGGTCGTCGGCGTGACACCTGGCCTCGAGCCGTGGCAGTTCTACGGCCCGTCGACCCGCCGCGGGTCGCGTCTGTATTGCATCGCCCTCGCCCGTCCCTATGAAGCCATCACGGTGCGCGGCGTGCCGGTTAAGCGGCTCAAGTCCGCCACGCTGCTCAGTAGCGGCGCAGAACTCAGGTTCCGGAGCCACACCGCCATCATGGAGTCGTTCCTGCCTGACCCGGATGGTGAAATCACCGTGTTCGTGCCCCAGGACGCCATCGACGAGTTCGCCACGGTCGTCGTCCTCGACTTCGAGGGTGAGCTCTGATCGGCCGGCCCGACGTTTGCGGGCATCCGCGAACCTGTGACACCCCATCTGTACGTTGCGAGGGGTGGAACTCGAACGTTTGCTCGATGGACTGACTGCGGCGCAGACCGCCGCTGTCACGTCGACCGCGCGACCACTCGCGATCCTGGCCGGAGCGGGCTCGGGCAAGACCCGCGTCCTTACCCGCCGCATTGCCTACCGGGTCGCCCAGGGCACGGCCGAGGCTCCGCGTGTGGTGGCGGTTACTTTCACCCGCAAAGCAGCCGGCGAACTGCGCCACCGCCTCGGCAGTCTCGGCCTGCGCGACGGCGTCGCTGCGGGCACGTTCCACTCGCTGGCGCTCAGCCAGCTGCGGCATTGGTGGTCCGATCGCAACCAGGCCGAGCCGGCGATCCTCGACCGCAAGGTCCGGATCATCGCCCCGCTGCTCGGTGGCCGCGGCCTCGGTCCGGCCGTGCAACCCATAGACATCGCAAGCGAAATCGAGTGGGCGAAGGCCCGCGGTATTACGCCTGACAGCTACGCCGCGCAGGCCGCGGTTGCAGGGCGTCGGCCTGTGGTGGAGCTCGAGGCTTTTGCCGCGCTGTTCCAGCGCTACGAACATGAGAAGAAGCGACGAGGACTGGTCGACTTCGACGATCTGCTGTGGCAGGCCGGCTCTACCCTGCTCGAGGACCCGAAGTTCGCGGCCGTCACACGCTGGCGGTTCCGACACCTCTTCGTCGACGAGTTCCAAGATGTCAACCCGGTGCAGTTCCGGCTGCTGCAGGGCTGGCTCGGGGACAGTGTCGACCTATGCGTCGTAGGTGATCCCAACCAGGCCATCTACAGCTGGAATGGCGCCGATCCCACGCTGCTCACCGACTTCACGAAGCGGTTCCCGTCCGCGGAGGTTCTCAGCCTGGTCGACAACTTCCGCTCGAGCCCGCAAATCCTTGCGGTCGCGAACGCGGTGCTGGCCGACGGCCACTCGGGACGCGAAAGCGCCCAGTTGGTCGCCCATGAACCCAACGGACCCGCTCCGGTGGTGATGTCGTATCCCTCCGATGTCGAGGAGGCGCGTGGCGTCGCCCGAATGGTGCGCGCCGCTCATAAGCCGGGGCGCAACTGGTCCTCGATCGCAGTGCTGGTGCGCACGAACGCCCAGGCGGTGCCGATGTGCGAGGCGCTCGCCGCCGCGGGCGTTCCCTACCGGGTCCGCGGCGACGGCGGGTTCCTCCAGCAGCCCGAGGTACGCGACGCAATCGCCGTGTTGCGCCGCGTCGCGCCCGCCACCCCCGCTCGCTCAGCGATCTCCGACCTCGACGAATTCCTCAACGGCGGCGGCCTCACAGAGGAGCGCCGGGCCAACGTCGAAGAACTGATCCGCCTGGCGCAGGAGTACGACGGTCTCGAGCCGGGAGGCACGACCGCTGGCTTCTTGTCATGGCTCAGCGCAACCGTGAAGGCCGAAGCGCCCGACACCACGGGCGACGCCGTCGAGGTCGCCACGTTCCACCGGGCCAAGGGCCTCGAGTGGGCAGCCGTGTTTGTGGCCGGCGTCGAGAAGGGCCTCGTGCCGATCGGCCACGCAACCACCCCCGCGGCGGAGGCCGAGGAGCGTCGCCTCTTGTACGTCGCGCTCACCCGAGCGCGTGAGTCACTCACCCTTACGTGGGCCGAGCGGCGCACGTTTGCACGCGCATCGGTGCCGCGTAACCCGTCGCCTTACCTCGAAGCCATCGAACTAACCATCGACCTCATGGCAACGGGCATCGCGCCATCCGACCTGCGGGCCAAGATTGCCGCCGAGCGCGACCGCCTCGCCGACATCAACCGGGAGCGGCGGCGCACCGAGGCCAAGGCCATCGCTGGCGCAAACGCCGATCCCGATGTGCTTTCCGCGCTCAGGGAGTGGCGCAGCACGGCGGCTCGCTCGGCGGGGACGCCCGCCTACCTGATCTTCCACGACACCACGTTGGCTGCCCTCGCCGAAGCCCAACCCCAAGACGCCGACGGCATGCTGCGCGTGCCCGGCATCGGCCCGGTCAAGGTGGAGCGCTACGGCACTGATGTCCTGCGTGTCCTGGCCGATCACCGCGTCGCGTCCTAGCTGCGCCATAGCGTTCGTTGCGTGCGGTTCCACATCGAGCAACGTTTCAACGCTGAACTCAACGAGGTTGAGGCTGCTCTGCTCGATCCGGGGCTGCTGCGCGACCTGGCGGCACTTCCAAGGCTCGGTGGCGCCGAGTTGCTCGACGAGCAGGTCACAGGCGACCGCGTCACCCGCAAGATTCGCTACCACTTCACCGCCGAACTGAGTTCCGCAGTTACCGCTGTGGTCGACCCGGACAAGCTCACATGGGTCGAGCAGTCGGTGCATGACCGTGCCACCCACCACACAACCTGGACGATCGTGCCAGACCACTACGCCAACCGATTGACATGCGCGGGAACATTTCAGCTCACGTCAAACGAGCCGGGCATCACGATTCGGACCGCCGAAGCCGAGATCAAGGTCCGCTTTCCTCTCGTGGGCTCACGGGTCGAAAAGGCAATCGTTTTAGGCCTTACCGAGCACGCCGTAGACGAGCAAGCGGCCATCAACCGGTTTCTGCTGGGCTGACCTGCGGAAATAGTTGCGATTTGGGCGGGATTTTCCCCTCAAACCGTTGCTCTTTTGGGACTCAACCCGTACCCTTTGCGGCGCAATGGCCTACTGGATGTCGATCGAAGTCTTTGATGGTGCGGGGTATTCAGGACGCGCGTGGTCCGAGAACTTCGGCGACGGCCTTGTTGAAACTGCGCTGCGCACGGGTGCAACCGACTGGAACTGGCACAACCACACCTGGGGAGTCGTGTTCGAGGTCTGCTTCGACAACGAAGAAGCCTGGGATCTCTACCGCGCCACCCTCCCCGTCCAGACGGCCCTCGATGCGGTACCTGACCCTGTCTCGGGTCTGATCATTTACAAGGGTCGCGGCGGCTCCGCCGGCTGGGTTTCGCCCCGCAAGCCCAAGCCATTGGTGGGTGCGGGCGCCGCCGCGTTGCCCCTGCCGATCGCACTGGTCGCGCCGGAGGAGATCTACCGGATCTTCACGGCCGATCTGGAGCGACGCACGCTGTCTATTCAGACCGCTTAGCGCTTTCCGCCACGCTTGTCGGCGAGCTCCATGAGCCGCGAAAAGTCGACCGTGATGAAGATGCCTTCGGCCTCGGCGAGCAGCGTGCCCTCGGGGCTGAACAACTCTCCGCTCGTATAAATCTTGCGGCCGTCGACGCGATCGAGTCGGGCGACGAAGCGATGCTGCTGGTGGAGCGGGGTTGGGCTGCGGTACCGAATCGTGAGCGTGCCCGTCATGCCCGACTGCCCCGCGAGGTTCTGCGCCAGACCAAGTACGTCGTCGAAGGCGGCGGCGACATAGCCACCGTGGCAGCATCCCGGCGGTCCTTCGTAGGCACTGCCCCACGTCGCGTCAGCGACCACCGTCTCGCCCTCCACGCGCAGACGTAGCGGTGGGGCTAGCGGATTCGCCAGTCCGGCTACCGGGCTGTTGTCGAAAAAGCCCGATGCGTCGCCGCTGATCGAGGTCTCGGCCGACACGTAGGAGTGGCCCTGCTCGTAGTCGTTAAGGCTCGCGATCGCCTCCCGGATCTTGGTGGCCGCCGCGTTCACAACGTCGGGGGGTGCGGTGGTCGCCACGACGCGTTCGATCGCGACGCGCAACGCGTCGGCCGCACGCCGGACGGCGAGACGTTCTTCGGTCGGCTCGTCGTTATTTGTCCGTAGCCACTCGATCGGTCCAGTCCATCCCATGGGTCCAGTCACGGTGCCTCCACATCAACAAAAACCGGCGCGTGGTCGCTCGGCTTGTCTCCTTTGCGGGCGAAGCGATCGATCAACGCATAGGACACGGTCGACGCGAGTGGTTGGCTCAGCATCAGTAGGTCAATGCGCAGGCCGCGACCCTGGTGAAAGTCCCCAGCGCGGTAGTCCCACCACGAGTACAGCTTCGGGTCGTCGTATTGCGTGCGGAATCCATCAACCAGGCCCCACTCCGCAAGCGATGCGAGTGCCGCGCGTTCAGGGGGCGACGTGTGGGTCTGGTTGGCGAACTTCCTCGGGTCGTACACGTCTTTGTCCTCGGGCGCGATGTTGAAGTCGCCTGCGATCACCACCGGGCTGTCGGGCTGGCAGGTCGCGGCGATCTCGTCGCGCAGCGCCGCGAGCCAGCGCAGCTTGTAGCCGTAGTGGGGATCATCGAGGCTGCGGCCGTTCGGGACATAGACCGACGAGACCCGCACGCCACCGCAGGTCGCGGTTACCAATCGCGGCTCGGGCTCGTCGCCGTCGAACAGCGGGTTTGGCACGGCTCCGAAGTTCAGCGTGACCTCGTCGAGGCCGACCCGCGACGCGATGGCCACGCCGTTCCATCGGCCGGTGCCATTGTGGGCGACCTCGTAGCCGAGCGCTTCAAAGCTCATGTACGGGAACGCCGCGTCGGCGAGCTTGGTCTCCTGCATGCACACGACGTCGGGCTGCGCGTAGGCAAACCACTCCTCGACCCGCGGCATCCGTACGTTGAGCGAGTTCACGTTCCAGGTTGCGATGCGCATGTGCGTCACCAGCCCTCGGGGGGAGTTACTTCGAGCGCGGCCCAGCAGTACCAGGCCACGACCGAACGGTAGGGCCGGAAGCGATCCCCCATCGGCTCGAGTTCTTTGGCGGTGGGCGACGCGGGCAGGCCCCACGCCTGGGCGAAGCCGTTTCGTACGGCGAGGTCGCCGGTAGGCCACACGTCGAGGCGGCCGAGGTGGAACATCAGGAACATCTCGGCGGTCCACCGGCCTATGCCCCGGACCGACACGAGTTCGGCAACGACCTCATCGTCGCCCATGGACTTAAGTCGCCGTGGCTTGATGCGGCCATCACCGTGCGCCTCGGCCAGGTCGAGAAGCGAGAGCGCCTTGTTGGTCGACAGCCCTGCGCCGCGTAGGTCCTCGAACGACGTGCCGAGCACCGCGGCAGGTGTAACCCGTCCACCGACGGCGGCAACGAAACGCCCGTGAATCACCGATGCGGCGCGCCCCGCCAGCTGCTGAAACACGATCGAACGGACGAGCGTGACGAACTCAGACCCCTTGGTGGGCGAGCCCAATGTGCAGGGACCCTTTCGCTTGATCAGCCCAGCCAGTACCGGGTCGGCTTTCGCGAGCGCACGCTCGGCTCTCCTGACCGCCTCGACCCCAATTGTCTCGACGGGCGCAGGCGTCACTCTGCGATCGGCCCTGCGGTCTTCTTGGCCACGGCCTTTTTTGCAGTTTTCTTCGACGCAGCGGCCTTTTTCACAGCCGGCGCTTGCTTCGTCGCCGGCGCGTCCTTCTTGACCGGCGCGCCCTTCTTCACAGGTGCAGCCTTCTTCGGCGCGGCCGCCTTCTTCGGCGCGGCTTCGGTCTTTGGAGCCGTCTTCTTCGGGGCCGCTTCGTCCTTCACCGCTGCCGCCTTCTTGGCCGGCGCGTTTTTCTTCGCGGCCGCCTTGCGCGCCGGAACCTTCTTCACGGGAACGTCTCGATCGACCACCGACTCCTCGAGCACTGCGACCGGCGCAACCATCGGCTCGACAACGACCTTCTTGGCTGCAGCGCGTTTGCGAGGGGCAGCTTCCTTTTTGGACGCAGCCTTTTTCGAGCCCGCCTTTCGCGCATGGGACTTGGTCGCGTTGATCTCTTCCTCAACGGTCTCGGCTGACGGAGCGCCTGCCAGCTTCGCAAACTCGGGCAGCGCCACCTCGATACCGCGACGCGGCGGGTCGAGCGCCTGCACGATGAACGAATACGTCTCGCCCTTGTTCACGACCTCGCGAGCCGCCCGAGGAGCCGGCTCGCCCATGGCCGACAGCGGCATGTAGCACTTGGCCTCGCCCACGCGAATGAAGGCGCCGTGGCTTGTGAACTCCTCGACGACGCCCTCTACGACCGCTCCAGGGCGGTGCGACGCGACGAATCCGAGAAAGACCATCGGCTCGTTCACGGGATCGCTGGGCACCGCGCCGCGCCGGCGACGGCGCTGGTCATTCGAGGACTCGATCTCCTCTGCGCTGAGCGGCGCGAGCCGCGCGTCTCCGACCTTGGGCGCTTCGGGGCCCTTCTCGGAGACCTCGGGACGTCGGTTGCGCCCACCGCGCGTGCCGCGCTTGCGGCCCACCGAGGTGGCCTCGTCGGTGGCGGTCTTAATGGCCGCGCTCACGACCGCACTGCGGCCGCTCGGACCAGTCTGATTTGCGCGGCGCATCGCTTCGCGGCTCTTAGGGCCGCGCACGGGCGAGCGCGCCGTGAAGATCCAGCCGATGCCCGGCACCGGCTTGCCGCCGATGAGTCTGCCGCGGTCAAAGAGCCACTCGTGCTCGCCATGGAATTCCTGGAAGCTGTCGTTGGAGAGGACGTCGGCGTCGACCTTTTCCGCGATGCGAAGGAGAAACGCGTCGCCGCGCCCGAAGGCGCCGGCGGGTGGCGAGACGATTTCGGCGTTCGCGACTGCTTCGTCGAAGGCGGGGACGTCAGCGGGGTCGATGCGGTGGCCGAAGGTGGCATCGACGACGACGGTCACCTGTGCGTCTGGAAATTCCTCCATGAACGCCCGGACCGCTTCATCGAGCTGGGCCAAGCTCGGCATGGAGCGGCCTTCGGTAGCGATGTTGGATCCGTCGACAACGACGTGGTGAGTTTGGGCCATGTTGGCCAGAACTCTAGGGTCCGGCGCCCCCCATCTACGATCCATTCCATGGCAGATGCGACCACCGGCGCGGTTACCGAGCTCCTGCAACAGCTGATTCGGAACGCGTGTGTCAACGACGGAAGCGCCGAATCGGGTAACGAATCTCGCTCGTCGGACGTGTTGGAGTCCGTGCTCGAGGGACCGGGCATCGACATCGAGACCTACGAACCGACGCCGGGCCGAAAATCGCTGGTCGCTCGTATCGAGGGCACCAACCCCGACGCCCCCACGCTGATGCTGATGGGCCACACCGACGTGGTGCCCGCGACCGAGGGCTGGAGCCGCGACCCATTCGGCGGCGAACTCGTGGACGGGGAGGTATGGGGGCGAGGCGCGGTCGACATGTTGAACCTGACCGCGTCAATGGCGGTTGCGACGCGCAACCTCGCCGACGCCGGGTGGCGACCCGAGGGCACGCTGGTGTACTTCGCGGTGGCCGACGAAGAAGCGCTCGGCGCGCACGGCGCGGGCTGGATGGCCGATCACGAGACCGACGCCGTACGAGCCACCTACGTGATTACCGAGTCGGGCGGGATTCCGATGTCCTCGCCCGAAGGCACGCGTCTTCCCGTGATCGTGGGCGAGAAGGGCACGTATTGGTGCCGACTCGTCGTCAAAGGCACACCAGGGCATGGCAGTCAGCCGCTTCGTACAGATAATGCGCTTGTGACCGCCGCCGAAGTCGTGCGCCGTCTCAACGAGTTTCGGCCCGAGACAATGATCCACGAGATCTGGCAGCGGTTCGTCGACGGCATGTTCCCGGACGAGTTCGCCGACATGCTCAAGGACCCGGTGCAGCTCCGTGGCCTCCTCGACACGATGCCCCTCGCGCTGGCACGCCAGGCCCACGCGTGCACGCACACGACCTTCGCGCCCACCGTCATACACGGCGGGCACAAGACCAACGTCATCCCCGACCGCGTGGAACTCGAGGTCGACATTCGCACGTTGCCGGGCCAGTCGGGCGCGGACATCCGGGCGATGCTCGACGAAGTCCTCGGCGAGTTGGCCGACCGGGTGACGATTGATGTGATCACGGACGAGGCCTCGACCGCGTCGCCGATCGACACCCCATTGTGGGACTCGCTCAACCGCGTGAGCAACGCGCTGGTACCGGGCGGCGCGCAGTGCGTTCCGTTTCTCACCGTCGGCGCAACCGACGCCCGCTTCTTCCGCCGCATGGGCATCCCCGCCTACGGCTACGGGCTGTTCTCGTCCAACTTGTCCTTCGAGGACTACGGCACCATGTTCCACGGCGACGACGAGCGCGTCGACGTCGAATCGCTTCGGCTTTCCACCGAACTGTGGCAAGCGCTCAGCCACGACCTGCTGGGAGGCTAGGTGTCATTCAAAGCGGTGCTCTTCGACTTCGGTGGGGTGATCCTGACCAGTCCGTTCGAAGCCTTCAACAACTACGAGCGCGCCAACGATCTACCCGCGGACTTCATCCCCGCCCTTAACGCGACCAACCCCGACACCAACGCCTGGGCCAAGTTTGAACGTAGCGAGTTCAGCGTCGACCAGTTCGCCGAGGCCTTCCAGGCTGAGGCGCTCGCGCGGGGCTTCCACCTCGACGCCCGGGGTGTGCTGGGCATGCTTGCGGGCGAGATCCGCCCGCAGATGGTCGCGGCGATCGACGTGATCAAGGACGCCGGCCTTATGACGGCGTGCCTGACGAACAACTTCGTCAGCTTCGAAACGTTCCCGCAGCGCCAGCGCGCACCGGGCCGCGACGACGTGCTGTCCAAGTTCGACCTGATCGTGGAGTCGAGCAAGGTCGGGGTCCGCAAGCCCGACCCGCGCTTTTACGAGATCGCGTGCGAGTCACTCGGAGTCAACGCCGCGGCGTGCGTGTTCCTCGACGACCTCGGCGTCAACCTCAAACCCGCGAAGGCCATGGGCATGACCACTATCAAGGTCGGCGATCCCGACGTCGCCTTGGCCGAGCTCGCCGGCCACCTCGGCTTCGCGCTCGGTTAAGGGGCACCGGCCTCAAGTTCGTCGACCACAAGCGCGGCGAGGCGCTGTAGCTCTGCAAGCTGGTCGCCCGACAGGATGCGGGGCCGGCGGTCCGCAACACACAACGTGCCCACGGTGGTGCCGTCGCTGAGCCGCAACGGCGCTCCCGCGTAGAACCGCACGTGCGCGGGCCCCGCGACAATTGGGTTGTCTGCGAACCGGCCGTCGTCAAGGGCGTCGACCACCTGCATCACGTCGTCACCGAGGATCGCGTGTGCACACATCGATTCGTCACGATGCGTCTCGGTGCCATCGAAGCCGAGGTGGGCCTTGAACCATTGACGATCCGCGTCCACGAGCGTGACCAGCCCAATGGGCGTGCCGGTTGCTTTTCGAGCCAACTCGGCGATGCGGTCAAAGCGTGGTTCGGTAGGCGTGTCGAGGATGTGGAGCCCGTAGAGCGACGCGAGGCGGCGCTCTTCGTCAGGCGCCGCTGGCGCGGCCATCCATCGCGCGGCGCGCCGCAGCACCGCGGCGCGCAGTTTGGTGCGCACGTGCGCCGTCGAGCACGGCACTACGAGCCAGTCGGTCACCGTCGAGAACACGCCGGTCGGGACCGCGCGACGGGTGGCCGCCAACACCGCGAGGGCACCGGCCGCGAGCGGCGCGAGAAGCGCATCGTCCGCGTCAACCACGACCACGGCGTCGGAGAGATCCTCGGCTTCGGTGGCGCGCTCAACCCGCAGACCTTCGGCGTCGGCCGCGGCACGCACCGTGGCTTGGAGCACCGGATCGTCGACCGCCATCACGATGCGCGGAGTGAGCTGTTCAAGTGCGGGAGCGGTCGTCGCCGAGGCGGCATCATCAGCACGCGACTGGTGCCCGCGCGCAATCACCTCGATCGTTGCTCCTTCCATCGCCGCGTCGACCTCGAGCCCGTCGAAGCGCGCCGCGCGCGCACGGGCGCGCGCCAAGAGGTCGTCGACACCCGCGTCGTCGCGGTTGGGGTCGTGGTGGAACATCACCAACCGGCCAACGTCGGCGGCGCCGGCCACGTCGACGACGTACTCCATCGTGCTGTGGCCCCACCCGACTTTCGGTCCGTAGTTCGCCGCTTCGTACTGCGCGTCGTGCACCAAGACGTCGGCGCCCTGGACGAAGTCAACGTGCTGCGCGTCGCTGGAGCCGATAGTGAAGGACCCGCCCGACGCGGCCTCAAGCGTGTGGGGCTCGTGGTCGGACGCGTGCACAAACACCGCGCCGTCGCTCTCGATCCGGTAGCCCATGGTGAGCGCAGGATGGTTGAGATACCGCGTCGTGAGCGCCGCATCGCCAATTGCGAAGCTGCCCTCCACAAGGTCGTGGTAGCGGACCTCGGCCGCGGCTTCGTCGAGCGCTATCGGAAAGTAGTGGTACTCCATCTGGCCGGCGAGGACGCGGTCAAGGCTTTGCGCCAGCCCGCGCGGCCCGTAGATATCCCACCGGCTTCCCGGTACGAAGAGTGGAGCGAAGAACGGCAACCCATGGATATGGTCCCAGTGGGTATGGGTGATCAGAATTGCGCCGCTCGGCGGCGTCTGAGTTTGCACGGCCTCAGCCAGCAACGCCTGTCCCAGCGGTCGCGCCCCCGTGCCGCAGTCGATGACGATGAGGTCGCCGCTATGTGTGCGTACTTCGACGCAGGACGTATTGCCGCCGTAGCGCACCGTTGTAGGACCCGGCGTGGGCACTGATCCGCGTGTGCCCCAGAACCGGATGTGCATGAGGAGTATCTATAGCCCCGCTGGTGGCTAGACGGTGAGCGCCCGGTCAAAGAGGTCCGTCTGCTCAAGTGCGTGGGCGGCGGCCGAACCCGAGGCGGGCGACCCGGACTCGACGCGGGTCACCTCGATGATCGGGAACTCGTCGCCCACGACGCGTGCCAGCTTGCCGCGTAGGTAGGTCCACGCACCCATGTTGCGCGGCTCCTCTTGGAGCCACACGACGTCTTGGGCGTGGGCGTATTTGTCGAGGATCGCAGCGATCTGTTCCTCGGGCCACGGGTACAGCTGTTCCACGCGCACGACCGCGACCGGAGCGGCGCGGGTGGTGCGTTCTTCGGCGGCCTGAACCGCCACTTTGCCGCTCGCGAATACAACGCGTCGCACCGAATCAGGGTCGGTGATCGTGGCATCGTCGAGCACTTCCAAGAAGCGACCCTCGGCGAGTTGATCGACTGACGAGTACGCCTCTTTGCGACGCAGCAGCCACTTGGGACTCATGATCACAAGCGGCGTCTTGCGCTCGCGGTGCACCTGGCGGCGAAGCAGATGGAAGTACTGCGCGGCGGTGGTCGGTGACGCCACGCTCATGTTGTCCTCGGCGCACAGCGTGAGGAACCGCTCAAGCCGCGCCGAGCTGTGCTCAGGACCCTGGCCCTCGTAGCCGTGCGGCAACATCAGCACCAGCCCGGAGGTCTGGCCCCACTTGTCTTCGGCCGCCACGATGAACTGATCGATGATGATCTGCGCGCCGTTCATGAAGTCGCCAAACTGCGCCTCCCATGCGACAAGCGCCTTCTTCTGGACCACGGAGTACCCGTACTCAAAGCCGAGCGCTGCGTACTCGCTTAGCAGCGAGTCGTAGATGAAGAAGCGACCCTGGCCCGCACCGAGTTCCCACAGGGGCACGTACTCCACGCCCGTGTGGTAATCGACCAGCACGGCATGGCGATGACTAAACGTGCCCCGCCGTGTGTCTTGGCCCGCGACGCGCACGTCGGTGCCTTCGGCCAATAGCGATCCGAACGCCAGGGCCTCGCCCAACGCCCAGTCCACCTGACCATCCGCATAAAGCTTGCGGCGCGCATCAAGCTGACGGGCGAGCTTGGGGTGCACCGTGAAGTTCGTCGGGAACTCGTGTACCGCGTTGGCGACCTTGTCCAACACGTCGCGGGACACACCTGTGATCGGCGAGGGCTCCACGACCGTCGGAGGTGGCGCCGGGAGGCTGGTCGGCTTGGGCGGGGAGGACTGACGCGTGTCGTCAAGGGCCGCCTGGAGGCGAGCGGAGAAGTCGTCGAGCGCGCTCTCGGCTTCTTCCATTGTGATGTCACCGCGCTTGACCAAGGCCTCGGTGTAGAGCTTGCGGACCGAACGCTTTTGCTCGATGCGCTCGTACATCTGCGGCTGGGTGTAGCTGGGCTCGTCGCCTTCGTTGTGGCCAAAGCGTCGGTAACAGACCATGTCGATGACGACGTCTTTTTCGAACTCCTCGCGGAACGCAAACGCCAGCCGCGCCACACGCACGCACGCCTCGGGGTCGTCGCCGTTCACGTGGAAGATCGGCGCCTGCACCATCTTCGCGACGTCGGTCGCGTACACCGACGAGCGCGCCGATTCGGGCGACGTGGTGAAGCCCACCTGATTGTTGATCACGAGATGCACGGTGCCGCCGGTGCGATAACCCGGCAGCATCGACAGGTTCAGCGTCTCGGCCACAACGCCCTGCCCCGCGAACGCGGCGTCGCCGTGGATCAACAGACTGAGGACGGAAAAACGTGGCGATACGCCCGGCGGCGGCACGAACAGGTCTTGCTTGGCCCGCGCCATCCCTTCGACAACGGGATCAACGGCTTCGAGGTGCGAAGGGTTCGACGCCAGCGTGAGCGGAATCGGGATGTTGTGCGGCCCAACGAAGGTGCCGTAGGCGCCCTTGTGGTACTTCACATCGCCCGAGCCCTGCACGGTATCGGGATCGAGGTCACCCTCGAACTCCTTGAACAGCTCGCGGTAGCTCTTACCGATGATGTTCGTGAGGACGTTGAGCCGCCCGCGATGGGCCATGCCCAACACGACTTCGTTCACGCCGCTTGCGGCCGCTTCGTCGATGACGGTTTCGAGCAGCGGGATCGCCGATTCGCCGCCCTCGAGCCCGAAGCGCTTCTGGCCGACGTACTTGGTGTGAAGGAACTTCTCGAACGCTTCGGCCGCGTTGAGACGAGACAAGATCCAGCGCTGTTCGTCCGCGCTCATCTCCGTTGCCACGCCCTCGACGTGTTCCTGGATCCAGTGCTTCTGATCGAGCTCTTGAATGTGCATGTACTCAACGCCGACCGTGCGGCAGTACGCGTCGCGCAACACGCCCAGCATGTCGCCCAGCGTCATTGCTTCTTTGCCAGCGAGACCGTCCGCGTAGAACTCGCGGTCAAGGTCCCAGATCGTTAGGCCGTACGTCGCGGGGTCGAGCTCGGCGTGCATGTGTGGCTCTTTGGCTGCGAGCGGGTCGAGATCAGCGATGAGGTGCCCGCGCACCCGGTACATATTGATGAGGGTGTGCACCTGCACTTGCTTGGCGAGGCGGGCGCGCTCCTCGTCCATCGG
This sequence comes from Acidimicrobiales bacterium, assembly GCA_046594835.1. Lineage (GTDB taxonomy): Bacteria > Actinomycetota > Acidimicrobiia > Acidimicrobiales > JACCXE01 > JACCXE01. Next base: position 16,924 of record JBKJQZ010000334.1, read on the forward strand.
GTTGGTGTCGCGGCGCCAGCGGACCGGTTCGTACGGCACGCCCATCGACCGGAACACGTCGTCGTAGAAGCCCTCTTCGCCGAGGAGGAACTTGTGGATCCACTGCAGGAACTCGCCGGACTCTGCGCCCTGGATGATGCGGTGGTCGTAGGTGGAGGTGACCGAGATTACCTTGCTCACGCCGAGGCGGGCGAGCGCCTGCGGGTCCGCGGCCTGATACTCGGCCGGGTAATCGATCGCGCCGACACCAACGATCACGCCTTGTCCTGGCATCAGACGCGGGACTGAGCTGAACGTGCCGATCGTGCCGGGGTTCGTGAGACTGACGGTCACGCCGCTGAAGTCGTCGACGGTGATC
>JBKJQZ010000091.1:0-3641 GCA_046594835.1 Acidimicrobiales bacterium
GCCTTCTTCGCCGCCTCAGGCTTCGTGGCCTCGGGCTTCGCTGCCTCAGGCTTCGCCGCCTCAGGCTTCGCTGCCTCAGGCTTGGCCTCGGGCTTCGCTGCCTCAGGCTTCGCTGCCTCAGGCTTCGCGCCGGGCTGCTGGCGCACCGGCTTGGCCGCCTGATGAATACCGGCCTGCGCAAGCACCGCACCGTCGACACCGACCTGACGCCACGCGGAGTACGTCACGTCGTGACGATCGCCGTAGGACCTTGCCACCCGCACGAACGCCTTCTCCAATGCGTCGAAGTCGCCGCCGTTGGAGGTCTGCAACCGGAGCTGCTCGGCGTGCAGGTCGATCCGTTCCTGTGTGAGGTGCAGTCGCTGCACGGGATCGGCCGAGAGCAGCATCGTGTCGATCTGATGCACCCGGTGATTGACCGACTCGACCGTGCGCGCGGTGGAGCGGCCCGGCTTCCGAGCGTCGAGCGCCGAGAGATACCGCCGAACAATGCGTGCGCGGTCGTGTGGACCGCCGCCCTTCTCCGAAACTTCCTGACCCATAGGGTGCGACCCTACCTGCCCGAACCGCCGAAGGGCTCAGAGCTACCTAACCTGTGCGCCATGGATACGCGCACAGAACAAGAGTGGAAAGAAGCCCTCAGCCCCGAGGCGTTTCAGGTGTTGCGTCAGCAGGGAACCGAGCGCGCCTTTACCGGTCATTACTGGAATGAGTGGCGTGACGGTGAATACCTCTGCGCCGGCTGCGGCGCAAAGTTGTTCGACTCGGTGACCAAATTCGACGCGGGCTGCGGCTGGCCGAGTTTCGATGCGGCGGCGTCGCCCGATGCGGTTCGTCTGATCGAAGACCACGCCCACGGCATGGTGCGCACGGAAGTTCGCTGCGCGAGCTGCGACGGCCACCTCGGCCACATCTTCAATGACGGCCCCACCGACACCGGCGACCGTTATTGCATGAATTCCGTGTCGATCACACTCGTTCCGAGCGAAGAAAAAACCGACACGTAACCCCCCAACGGTACCCAAGGAACCCCAAAAGTGCTGGTCGCGGTTGGCGCGCGCCGGATCGGTGGTACAGATTGTTCAGCCACTTGTGACGTTTGTCACACCGAACCTGAAACCGGGGGTTAATTGCATGCAGGGCACCACCCCTAAGCCCTTTCGACGCACGACGATCGCCGCTGGCGTAGCCGCGGGAGCGCTGCTGCTCGCTGGCCTCGTCGGTCCCGGAACGTCTTCCGCCGTTGCGGGCGCGCCGGCAACGACGGCCACTGCGGGCACCGCAAGCGCGACAGCGCAGTCGATCAAGGTCAATCCCACGACCGCGTCGCTCTCAATCGGCATCACCTTCGGCACGTCACTGGCCGGATTCACCAACCAGGTCGCGCAGGCAGAGTCTCGCGGGATCGACCTCGGCATCATCGGCAGCACCCTCGCGGGAGCGGCATGCGACGGCGGCGACCCGTCCCTCGCGGCCGAAGACCAGCCCCAGCCCCTCCGAGCCGACTCACGCGATCCGAACGCGTCGACGCAGAAGAGCGAGCCCGAAAAATATTTCCCGCTCATCACCAAGGCCGTGCGCGCCGACAGCACCCCCTTCGGTCAAGCCGACACCACCACGGCCGGGCTCACCGCCAACGGTTCGTTCCTCGATGTCGGTTCGGCCAAATCCACCGCCGTCACCCGTCTTGTTGCGGGCACCCGTGAGGCGGTCGCAACCGTCGACATCTCCGGCATCAAGATCGCGGGCGTGATCGAGTTGGCCGGCCTGCACTGGGAATCGGCGTCGCGCTCAGGCACGATTGACGAATCCACCGGCACCTTTGCCATCGGCTCACTCAAGGTGCTCGGCCAACAACTTCCAACCAACGACGCGTTCGCGGCGGTCGAGACCGCCAACACCCTCCTGGCGCCGCTCGGGATCGTGCTGACCTACCCCAAGACCCGGACCGCCGCTGGCATCCGGTTCATCGAACCGCTCAAGATCAGCGTGGTGCCGTCCCAAACCCGCGACAGCATCAGCGGACGGGTGCTGCACGAGGTTCAGCCCACCCGCAAAGACATCTACACGGCGCTGCTCGAGCAGGACTGCAGCAACGCCACCTACATCACCGTGAGCGACATCGTGATCGGTTCCCTAACGGGCGCCGGGTCGTTCTCGCTCGAACTCGGCGGCGCGCAGTCCAAGTCGGAGGCGCTTAAGACATCGAGTTTCCTGGGCGGCAAGCCCACCCCGTCGCTCGGTGGCAGCACCTCGTCGTTCGGCGGTTCGTTAAACGACACACCAAACAACAACTTCCTCGTCGACACGCCGTCGCTAAGCGACGTCCCGTCGAACACAGCAACACCAACGAATATCGGACCCAAGGGCAGGCAGGCGAAACCCATCGCCGTTGTCAAGGGATCCCGCGGGGGCAGGATGGCGTTGGTTGGGCTACTTGGTTTGATAGCTCTCGCCCTCGTCGCTGACCGCGACCGCAGACTCATGCGTCGCGCACAACGTTTGACCGCCACGGAGGCCTAATCAATGGCAGCAACTGAGGGTCGCGCTCCGCGCGGCTCGTTCCAAGTCAATCAGCGCGTACTGCGCGGCTACGGCCCGCTCGCCCTGCTTGTAGTTCTGATGATCATCATGGCGCTGCTCGTGCCGTCCAAGCCGACGACGAAAGTCGCAGCGACATCGAGCGATGACAGCTCGGCGACCGACAGCGGTAGCGGTAGCGACGCGGCGGGCGGCGACGTCACCGGTACCACCATCGCAGGCGGCGTTGCCGCCGGCACCGGCACTGTGTCGGCGAGCGGCAAGACCATCACGCCGCCTCGGCCCTGCGCCGGGGACCAAGTGCCGGGCGACCCCTACTCGCCTCCGTGCGCAGAGTTCAGCGGGAACAACGGCGGTGTAACCAGCAAGGGCGTCAACGACACCACCATCCGAGTGTCGTTCCGGTCTCTGAACGAAAAGGGCTTCCAGCAGACCCTCGCCGAGCTCGCGGGTGCGTCGCTCACCGACACGCCCGACACCATCAAGGGCACCGTGATCGCCCTCGCCGAATACTTCTCGAAGCAGTATCAGTTCTACGGGCGCAAGCTCGACGTCAACTTCTATAACGGCGTCGGCTCGAACACCACCGAACTCCTCGGCGGTGGCCGCGACAAGGCCGAGGCCGACGCCGAGAAGGCCAAGGGCCTCAACGTCTTCGCAGACATGTCGGCGACCTCGGAGCCCTACGCCGACGCGCTCTCGCGCCGGGCCATCCTCGGCTTCGGCGACCCGTACCTCTCCACCCCCTGGCACGATCGTCACGCGCCGTACAACTGGAGCCTCGCAGTCGACGGCACCACGGTGGCCAAGCTCGCCGCCGAATACGCCATCAAGCGCCTCTACAGCCCGGGCGGGGCCTCGAAGCCGGCCAAGTACGCGGGCGGCGAACTCAAGGACAAGCCGCGCAAGTTGGCCACCATGGCGCCGGAGAACTCCTGGTACCAGGAGTCGGTGCAGATCGCGAAGGGCGACATCGAAAAGGGCGGAGTGAAGGTCGCCGAGAACATTCAGTACCAGCTCGACCTCGGCACGATGTCGAACCAGGCCAACAACCTTGTGCCCAAGCTCAAGAGCGAAGGCATCACCACGATCCTGTGCGG
>JBKJQZ010000171.1:0-15139 GCA_046594835.1 Acidimicrobiales bacterium
CTTCGACTGCTGGTTGCTGTTGCGGGGCCTGCGCACGCTTGCGGTCCGGGTGGAACGCCAGCAAGCCAACGCGCGCGCGGTGGTCGCCGCACTCGAGTCGAACCCGAGCGTGGCGAAGGTGCTGTACCCCGGCTTCGGCGGGATGGTGTCGTTTTTGCACGCGCGCGGCGAGGGCGGCGCGGTCGACGTCTGCACGAAGACGCGGCTCTTCACTCTGGCCGAAAGCCTTGGCGCGGTGGAGTCGCTGATCGAGCACCCGGCGCGCATGACGCACGCGTCGGTAGCCGGCACGTCGAACGAAGTCGACGCGTCGCTCGTGCGCTTGTCGTGTGGCATCGAGGCCGCCGTTGACCTCATCGCCGATCTCGTCCAAGCCCTCGCCTAACGGTTCGCTAAGTTCCCTGGCGTTATGTCGACGACTGAAGCTGCACCCCCAAAAGCAGAGCGCTGGACTGCACAGTGGAAAGAGCTCTACAGCGAAGTTGTGATGGCTGGCACCTGTACCGGCTGCTCCGGCTGCGTGGTCGCGTGCCCGCACGACGTGCTTGGCTACAACGACCAGGGCGGCGTGTACAAGCCGTTCCACCTCGAGGACGAGCTCGGGCCCGACAACTGCACGCACGGTGAGAAGGGCTGCACCAGTTGCACCCGCGCCTGCCCGCGCTTTCGAGCTTGGGAAACCGAGATCGACACGCACCTGTTCGGCCGCACCCGCGAGATCGAAGAGATCGCCGGCATCAGCAAGGACATCATCCTCGCCCGCGCGTCCGACGACATGGTCCACAAGATGGGCCAGGACGGCGGCGTGGTCTCGGCGATGCTGATCTGGTGCCTCGAGAAGGGCTACATCGACGCCGCTCTCGTCAGCTACCTCGAGGGCGACGGGTCCACGTGGAAGGCGATCCCCGGCGTCGCCCGCACCAAGGAAGAAGTGCTCGCCGCCGCGGGCAGCCGCTACACGTACTCGGCCACGCCGATGGGGTACAAGGAAGCGACCGAGGGCGGCGCCGAGAAGCTCGCCCTCGTGGGCATGGGATGCCAGTCATCGAGTCCTCCGTCGATGAAGGCGCGCAAGTCGGGCAAGACGGCGAGGCGCTTTGCGCTCAACATTGGGCTGCTGTGTTCAAAGACGTTCGACGACGCGATCTTCGAAGAGCTCTTCGAAGCCAAGTACGGCTTGAAGAAGGCCGACATGGCGAAGATGAACATCAAGGGCGTCTTCCAGATCTGGATGAAGAACGGCGACTACCACGAGGTCAACCTCAAGGAGTGCCACGCCTGGACGCGCGAAGGCTGCAAGACGTGCCCCGATTTCGCCGCCGAGCACGCGGACATCTCCACGGGCGGCATCGGCGAGTTCTCCGACTGGACCCTCACCATCGTGCGCACTGACCTCGGCCGCGAAATCATCGTCAAGATGCTTGAGGACGGTTCGCTCATCGGTCGTCCGGGCGACGACGATCCGGGCGCAATCAAGCTGTTGCACCGCCTGTCACGCGTGAGCCGCAACCGCTGGCCTGAGACCGCCGTCGAGGCACCGCGCCTGATGCTTCCGCCGCCGCCGAAGAAGCCGAAGGCGGACGCCCCGCCCGCAGACGCGCCCATCAGCTGACGGGGTTTTCCACTCCTGAGGTCGAAAATGCCGTCAGCGCGTTGGCGCGCTAGGGCAAGAGGCGGCGAATCTGGTCGAGGTGGGTGCGGTCGTGGCCCACGAGCAGGTCGACGATGTCGGTGATGCGCACGAGGCCTTGCTGCACGTGTGAGCCGGCGCGCTCCCACTCGGCCGGCTCGAGTGATTCGAGCAGGCGCAGGTTCGCCTCGCGCAGCATGCGGAAGCGATCAACTGACGCCGTCACGTTTAGGTCGCACATCGCGAAACGATCAGCCCACGCGTCTTCGTCGTAACCCACCAGCAACGGATTCTCGTCGGTGAGCACCATCCGGATGCGCACGCTGTAAACGAGCTCGGCGTCGGCCATGTGAGCGGCAACCTGCGCCGCACTCCACTCGCCGCGCTGGGCAACGTCGAGGTCCCGCGGCGATTGGCTGGAGGTGAGGGCTACGAGATCGCGCACGGTTGCGCGCAGTGCCTCAAGTGAAGGTGCTGCCACGGAGGGCAGGCTAGACAACCTGGTCGCTCAGCAAGCGAGCGCTGTACGCGAGCACCGGTTCACCGAGTCCCTTGAGGCTTATCAGCGCACTTCCGTCGACCGTCACAGAACCGTGGGTCGCTGCGTGGGCGCGTTCGTCGATGAGAATCTCGCCGGCCGCGGCTTCATCGCACAGCCGCGAAGCGAGGTTCACCACGGTGCCGATGGCGCTGTAGTCGCAACGGCCTTCGAAGCCGATCATGCCGATGTCGGCGAACCCGAGAGCGATTCCCACACCGAGGCCGAGGTTGTAGCCCCGCGGGCGCCACCGCCGCAGCAAGCACTCCATCGCCTCCTGAATCTCACTCGCCATAGTGATGGCGGCGGTCGCCGGATCGTGGCACGGCAGCGGGTCATTGAAGAACGCCATCAGGCCGTCGCCCGTGAAGGCCCCGACGGTTGCGTGGTGTCGCCGGACTGATCGGCCCAGCACCTCGAAGTACTCGTCGAGCACGTGATGGACCTCTTCGGGCTTCGACGACGCAGCGAACGCGGTGAAGCTGCGCAGGTCGCAGAACAACACCGCAATCTCGCGGCGGTGCGGGCGCAGCAGCTCTTCGTCGTTGTCGGCAGCCAGCATCGCGTCGGCCACAGGCGTCGATAGGAAACGCCGCAAACGGCTGAGCCGGCCCAGCTCCTCGACCTGCACTGCGACGCGATGGTTGAGGTCGTGGTTCAACTCGGTGAGCGACGTCGCGAAGTTGCGCATCCGCTCGACAAGCAGGGCAACGGCTGCGCCCGCGATTACGACCGCACCCATTCCGATGATCCAGCGCGACAGCGGCGCGGTGTTTCCCGGTTGCAGCCCGAGGAGCAGGGCGTACCCGATGCCGATGGCGCTGAGGTGCACGATCGCGGCGCGTCGGGTTGCGAGCGTTACTACGCACACACCTTCGACCACGTAGAACGCCACCACCGTTGCGGACAACCGCGGACCGACCGCAAACGCGGCGAGGGTGAGGGCGGCCTCGTAGGCGAGGCCGAGCACCTGGATCCAGTAGGGCGCGATGCGCGGCAAGAACCACACCACCGGCGCGATCACGCCAGCACCGAAGCCAACGCACGCCATGAGCAGCGCCATGTTGATGCCCGCAGTCGACGCCCCGCTCAGCGGAATCAGCGCGACGGCCAGGACCGCCAACACGGCCATGCCGCCGTTGAGTTCGAGGATGAACCGCGCCCCATTGCGTCGATTCGTCTCGGACCCAGCGGCGCATTGGCCGTCGAGGCTTCGCCAGCCCCACGCATCCCCAAAGAGCCACTGCATTACCCGCACGAAGTGAGTGTGCGGCGCGCCGTCCGCCGCGGTCAGTGACGACGGGCACCCCGGGCTGTGTCAGTCGTCACAGGCAAGCGAGATCGCTTGACGAAAGGCGCTGTCAAGCATCGCCTCAGTGAGCTTGCCGGTGAAGGTGTTCTGCTGCGAGGGGTGGTACGAGCACACGATGGCGATGCGTCCATCGGGGCTGAGCGCGGTCGCGCCGTGCCCGAATTTTGGCCGCGGCTTGATGCCGTAGTGCCGACACACGGCCTCATAACCGAAGTGGCCGAGCGCGACCACCACGCGTGCGTTCGGCAACAGATCGAGCTCACGGGTGAGAAACGACGCGCATGTATCGCGCTCATCGATCGTCGGCTTATTCGCCGGCGGCGCGCACCGCACCGCGGCGGTAACAAACGCGTCCCGTAGTTCGAGGCCGTCGTCGAGCGAGACGCTCGTGGGCTGGTTGGCGAGGCCGCACCGGTACATCGACGCGTAGAGGAAGTCACCCGACCGGTCGCCCGTGAACACACGTCCGGTGCGGTTGGCGCCGTGCGCGGCGGGCGCGAGACCAAGCACGACGATACGCGCCGCGGGGTCGCCGAAACCGGCAACAGGGCGACCCCAGTAGTCCCAGTTCGCGAACGACGCGCGCTTTTCCGCCGCAACCTGCTCGCGCCATGCGACGAGCCGGGGACACGCCCGACACGATTCGATCTCGGCGCGCAGCGCAGTGAGCGAAGAAGCCACGGCGGCAAGGCTACGGTTCGCCTCGTCATGGCTCCGAGCGCCCCCACCGTCGTCGTATTCGTGCGGCACGGCCAGACCCCGTCAACCGGCAAGGTTCTCCCAGGCCGTGCGGCCGGTTTGGCCCTCGCCGAAAACGGCAACGCGCAGGCTCAGGCCGTAGCCGACCACCTTAAAGATTCGAAGAACGTCGCCGCGATCTACGCGTCGCCGCTGCAACGGACCCGCGAAACCGCGGCACCCATCGGCAAGGCGCTCGGCCTCAAAGTGCAGCCCGACAAGGGCCTGCTCGAGTGCGACTTCGGGGACTGGACCGGCCAAGACCTCGCCAAGCTGCGCAAGCTGCCCGAGTGGAAAGCCGTGCAGCGCAACCCGAGCGGATTCCGCTTTCCGGGCGGTGAGAGCTTCAGCGAGATGGCTACGCGCATGTGCTCGACGATCGACCGCTACCGGGTTGCCCACCCCGGCAAGACGGTGATCGCGGTATCGCACGCCGACACGATCAAGGCTGCGGCCGCGGTCGCGCTGGGTGTGCCGCTCGACCTGTTCCAACGCATCGACATTTCTCCATGCTCGATGACCGTCATTGCCTATATGCAGGAGGGCCCGTTCGTGCACTGCGTCAATCGAGTGACCTCCTAGTGGCCGGCGAGAGCTTTGAGTTCACCGACGCCGACCGCGTGACGGTCGGCGCGGTCGGCGAGCCTGGCCGCCGCGTGTTCCTCGCCCAGGTACAGGCGGGAGATTCCGTTGTGACCCTGAAGGTGGAGAAGCAACAGGTCGCCGCGCTTAGCGAAGCGATCATGGAACGTCTCGAGGACCTGCCCGTCACCGGCGCAATCCCTCAAGACCTCGCGCTGGTGCCCCCCTTCGACCCGGCGTGGCAGGTTGGGGCCATGGGTCTTGGCTATCTCGACGCGCTCGATCGCGTAGTGCTCGACGCAGTTGAACTCGTGCCGCTCGACGAAGACGGCGAGCCGGCAACCGACGCCGCACGACTGCGCGTCCTGTTGACCCGTGAGCAGGCCCAAGCGCTTGCGATTTACGCCGCGGATCTCGTTGAGGCCGGCCGTCCACCGTGCCCGCTGTGCCATCACCCTCTCGATCCGGCCGGTCACACGTGTCCGAAGAAGAACGGCAAGCACGCGCCGGAGCGTTAGCGGTTCTCGCACGCGGCGACGTGGCCATCGAAGGCCGCATGCCGTGGAGTTCCAACGCGACGCTTCTGGTGACGGTCCGGTGCGGACCCGACGAGATGCGCGCCGTCTACAAGCCCGAATCGGGCGAGCGCCCGCTGTGGGACTACCCGCACGGGTTGTGGCGACGTGAGGTCGCGACCTACGTGGTGAGCGACGCGCTCGGCTGGGACCTCGTACCCGAAACCATTACGCGGGTCGACGCGCCTATGGGCATCGGATCGCTGCAACGCTTTGTGGAAGACGTCGACTTCGAACAGCACTACTTCAACCTCATCGACGAGCCCGCACATCACGACCGGTTGCGGCAGATGTGCGTGTTCGACCTCGTGATCAATAACGCGGATCGCAAGGGCGGCCATTGCTTGTTGAACGACGACGGCGAGATATTCGGGATCGACCACGGCCTCACGTTCCAGCCCGCACCGCGCCTGCGCACCGTGATCTGGGAGTTCGGAGGCCAGCCGATCCCTCAGCCGTGGCGCGACGATCTGCGTCGGGTCGCGGAAGCACTGCCGGATGACCTGGTCGAACTCCTTGAAGACGACGACGTCGAAGCGTTCCGTCGCCGCGCGCTCGCGGTCGCGGACCTCCCCACGATCCCGAGCGTCACCGAGGAATACCGCCACTACCCCTGGCCCTACGTGTGAGTGAACACCGCCAGGAACTGATCGACCGCGCCGACCTCGACGAGCTCACGCGTTACGTCGAACGCGTCGCCGATCAGAGCGATTGGGAAGAGCTGGTGTGGACCCGCAACGACTGCCGCGCCGCCGCGGCGCGCGGCAAGCAACTGTGGCCCGTCACTGCCTATGTCGACTACGTGCTCGCGCTACTCGGGCCAGGCAAGTTCGCGGCGGAGGCGATCGAAGACGCCGCGGGACCGGGTGCCGCGGCGGCCCGTTTCGGGTTTGGGCCCCTCGCCGAGGTCGCCGCGTCTACCCACCACTGGAGCGAGGTCGGTCCGCACCTGCAAAACGGTCCGAGCTCCGGCCTGTTCGCCCACGAGTGCGTCGTGCGCGGCGAATCACTCCTCGACCAAGACGTCGACGGCTCGGTGCTCGACATCCCCCTCGAACTCGCTGCGTTCGAGCCCGAATACGAGCCTGCGCACTACACCGCCGAAAAGGCGGAGTTCCCGGCGCCGGCCCTACCGGATCGTGAGCGGTGGGACGCGGTCACGCTGCAGGGAGTCGAGTTCGCCGAGGACGACGACGCGACCGAGGGGCGAGAGGCGTTGCTCGAAGTTGTCGCGCACTGGAGCACGGAGTCCAACGGCCGTATTGACGCGTCGGGCGTCGAGGGCGACGTGTTCGGTGCACTGCGCTCCCTCGGGCTTAGTGCGGGGCGCATCGTCGAGGTCACGCCGACAGAGGCGTTCGCACACATTGCCTGGGCCGCCGGTTCGGGCGGAGCGCACGGCCGCCGACGCGGCGTGGCTACGGGTCGCTTCGGCGCATGGTGGACCGCAGCGGCTCTCCTCGATCTGCTCGATGACTGGCCCCTCTCCGGCGACGAGCTCCGCTCTGGCGTCAGCGAGCTGCGGTGGTACCTCTGGGACGAGGGCGTGGACCCGATCGGCTGGTCGCTCCGTATCGCCGTCGAAGACCCTGAGGCGCACCTCGCCTGGGCCCTCATCGCCGCCGACGCTGACTAACCGAGCCCGCTCAATCGACTTTTTATGCGTCGCCCAGGACTGTCCTGGGCTTTGCACACCGGTTCGCCGGTCATTCGCCGGTCAATTCGCCGGTCAATTCGCCGGTCAGTCGCCCAAAACGCGCCTGGAGTACTCGTTTTGGAAGACGCGGTTGGGGTCGACGCGGTCGCGGACGGCCTGGAACTCGTGCCAGCGCGGGTAGCGGGTTTTGAGCACGTCGGCGGTCTGGAAGTTGAGCTTGCCCCAGTGGGGCCGGCCCTCGAGGCCGTTCATGATCTCCTCGACGCCGCGGAAGTACGGCTCGTAGTCCATGCCCTTGGCGACGTGCACCGCGAGGTAGGCCGACTCGCGACCGGACGCGGTCGACAACGGAATGTCGTCGGCCGCCGTGAAACGGACCTCTACCGGGAATCCGATCTTCATGTCTTTCTCGTCGATCAGCGCGCGGATCGCGTTGAGCGCCGTGCCGACGTGACGACGCGGCACCGAGTACTCCATCTCATAGAACTTCACCCACCGCGGGCTGGCAAAGATCTGGTAACTCGCCTTCACATATTCGACCCGACCGCTCGACGGGATCAGCTTCGACAACCGCGGGATGGCCGACGGGCGCAGGCGACCGAGCTTGGTCACTGCGCCGAACGCGATGTTCTCCATCACGATCTTGTCCTTGAAGAACTGGGCGCGCGACTGGCCGCCCGCCGGCTCGTCGGTCTGGTTGTTCGTCTTGGTCAGCGCCCAACCGGTGTGAGGAACCCAGAAGAACTCGAAGTGCTCGTTGCCGTCGACGCGCTCGTCGATCTGCTCAAGCACCTTGTCCACGCGCACCGGTTCTTCGAGCGCCTTGAGGTTGAACTTCGGCACGCACTGGAGCGTGACGGTGCTCAACGCTCCCAGCGCGCCAACGCCCACGCGCGCAGACTCGAACACTTCAATTTCCTCGGTGGCCGAGCACGACACGATCGAGCCGTCGCCCGTCACGATGTCGAGGCCGACCACCTGACCGGCGATGCCGGTGAGCTTGGCGCCGGTGCCGTGGGTGCCGGTCGAGATCGCGCCACTGATTGTTTGGTACGCAATATCCCCAAGGTTCGGCATGGCCATGCCGTAGCCGTAGAGCGCCTTGTTGAGATCAGCGATCGTCGCGCCGGCCTGCACGGTGACCCGCCGCTTCTCGGTGTCAACGGCCGTGATGGTGTTGTAGCGATCGAGCACCACCTGGACGCCGTCGGTCAGCGCGCACGCGGTGAAGCTGTGGCCCGAGCCGACGACCTTCACGTTCAGCCCGCGCGCGGCCGCACCCTTGACCGTCGCCGCGAGTTCGGCGTCGGTCGAGGGGTGCGCGACCTCGACCGGATCACACTTCTGGTTCCGGGCCCAGTTCTTCCACGTCATCCGCGGGAGCCTAAGACGTTTGGCGCCATGAAAGTCCGATGAAAACGCCGGCGGCTCACCACTTGAGGCCGCCGCCATTCTCGGGCCGGATCACCGGACTTTCATGGCGCAGAACGCGAAACGGCCCGCCCCGGAGGGCGGACCGCTTCAGTGCATCTTGGTTGCGGTGGTTAGCCGCGAGCCTTAAGGGCCTCGATCAGCTGGGGCAGCACCTTGTGTACGTCGCCCACGATGCCGAGGTCTGCGATCTGGAGGATCGGCGCTTCCTGATCCTTGTTGATCGCGATGATGTTCTTGGAGCCCTTCATACCGACCATGTGCTGGGTCGCACCGGAAATACCTGCGGCGATGTAGACGGTGGGCTTGACGGTCTTGCCGGTCTGTCCAACCTGGTAGGCGTAGGGCACCCAACCGGCGTCGACGATCGCGCGGGACGCGCCAGGCGCTCCCTTGAGCAGCTTTGCGAGCTCTTCGATCATCGCGTAATTGGCCGCTTCGCCAAGGCCTCGGCCACCGGAGACGACTATCGCCGCCTCGTCGAGTTGGGGACCGCTGCGCTCTTCGACGTGACGCTCCACGAGCGTGGCTGCGTTGGTGTCACCCGCGTCGGGAACGCTGAGGGGCGCAACCGTGGCGCTGCCGCCGTTGGACTCGGCAACGAAGCTCTTGGGACGCACGAGGTAGATGTAGGGCGCCGCACCCGAGAAGGTCGCCTCGACCATCGTTGCGCCACCGAAAATCGCGTGGCTCGCGGTTGGGGGGCTACCGGCGGCAAGACCAACAACGTTGGTCAGCACCGGCTTGTCGAGCTTGACCGACAGGCGACCCGCAACATCGCGGCCGTCATAGGTCTGGCCGATGAGGATGATCTCGGGACCGCTTCCACCGTTGACAGCTTCGGCGATCGCGGCGGCGACGGGCACGCCCGGCAGCGACGAACCGAGGTCGCCGAGGTCGTGCACCGTGGTCGCGCCGTGCGCGCCGAGGTCAGCCGACAGCGAGGCGGTCTCGCCCCAGCCGACGGCTTCGACGTCGCCGAGTTCGCGCGCCTTCGTAAGCAATTCGAGTGTGAGCGACGTGATCTTGCCGTTCGCCGACTCTGCGAGGACCCAAACCTTGGCCATTGTTAGATCACCTTCAGCTGGTCGAGGAACGCAACGATCTTCTGGAAGGCGTCGCCTTCGTCCACCACAACTTCGCCGGCCTTGCGCTCTTCCGCGGCCGAAACGTTGGTGATGGTTTGGCCCGCACCGGCGGCGCCGACCGAGCCGGCGTCGAGGCCGAGGTCGGCCACGGTCACCTGGTCGAGCGGTTTGCCCTTGGCAGCCATGATGCCCTTGAACGACGGATACCGCGGCTCGACAACACCGGCGGTCACGGTCACGAGCGCCGGGAGCGGGCAGGTGACTTCGTCGTAACCGGCTTCGGTCTGACGCTGGATCTTCACCGTGGAGCCATCGACTTCGATGTGCTTGGCGAAGGTCACTGCGGGCAGGCCGAGCAACTCGGCGACCTGCACCGGCGTGGTGCCGGTGTAGCCGTCGGTCGACTCGGTCGCGGCGAGGATCAGGTCGAACTCGTTGCGCTTGATCGCAGCGGCGAGCACCTTGGCGGTTCCGAGGGCGTCGGAACCTTTGAGCGCGTCGTCGGAGACGAGCACCGCCTTGGCTGCACCCATGGCGAGCGCGGTACGAAGACCACCCGTCTCACCGTTGGGGGCCATCGAGACCAGCGTGACCTCACCGCCGCCCGCCTTGTCGACGAGCTGCAACGCCATCTCGACGCCGTAGGCGTCCGAGTCGTCGAGGATCAGCTTGCCGGAGCGGTCGAGGAAGTGGTTCGCATCGAGTGACCCGGGCGAGGCCGGATCGGGGATCTGCTTTACACAGACAACGACATTCATGAGTAGGCAGTTTTGTCTATTCCGGCGATGCCGTACCAATCGGAGTTACTCCTGGGTAGCGTCGCAGGTCAGGGGGTGTTCCGAATGGAGCTTCGAGGCAAGCGAGTCGTGGTCACGGGCGCGTCGGCCGGCATCGGCGCGGACCTAGCGCGGCAATTCGCAGCACGCGGCGCGACCGTCGCCTTGGTGGCTCGGCGTGTCGAATTGCTCGAGACGCTGGCGCGTGACATCGGCGCCACGTCGTACCCGTGCGACCTGATGGATCGGGCCTCACGCGACAGCCTCGTACCGCGCCTCGAGGCCGACGGACCGATCGACGTGCTCGTCAACAACGCAGGCCTGCTTGACACAGTCGAGTTCGTCACCCAGGACCGGTCATCGATCGACGCGCTAATCGACGTGAACCTGCACGCGCCCATCCAGCTCTCGCGCGCGGCGTTGCCGGCGATGGTGGCCCGCGGCAGCGGCCACATTGTCGACGTGTCGTCGATGGCCGGCGCGTCGTGCACGCCGGGCGTCGCGGTGTACTCGGCGACCAAGGCCGGTCTCACCCACTTCAACGCGTGCCTGCGGTCCGAACTTCACGGCACGGGTGTCGGGCTCACCGTGGTCGAACTCGGCCCCGTCGACACGGAAATGGAAGCGAACCTGCACACGCACGGGCCCACGCACGCCTCGATGCAACGCCTGCGCACGCTGCGGCTGATCCCTCACCTGCCCCCCGAGCGCGTGGCCGCTGCGATCGTCCGTTCCGTCGAACACGACCGCACGTACCTGCGCATGCCCAAACGCGCCGCGGCCTTCCCGGCGATGGCCGCCCTCCCCCGCCAACTCGGCCGCCTCCTCCTTACCGGCGTCAAACCCTGACCCACGTGAGAGGCTGAGCGGCTCATGCCGAAGGTGTTGTTGTTGTCGAACCCGACTGCGTCGTCGGTGACGCCGCGGGCCCGGGTCGTTATTCAGGCTGCGTTCGGGGCTGAGGCCGACGTCACCGTGGCCGAGACGAGCCGACGCGGCCACGCCACCCGGCTTGCGCAGGGCGCGGCCGCAAACGGGACCGACGTGGTGGTCGTGCTCGGCGGTGACGGCACGCTGAACGAGGCCGCCAACGGACTGGCCGGTTCCGCCACGGCGCTCGCTGCGCTCCCTGGCGGCTCCACCAACGTGTTCGCCCGCACCATCGGCTTGCCGAATGATCCGATCGAGGCCACGGGCGCGTTGATCGAAGCCATGCGCGCCGGTCACCGCCAGCGCGTCGGCCTCGGCGTCGCGAACGGCCGTTACTTCACGTTCCACGTTGGCGCGGGTTTCGACGCAGCGGTAGTCGAGCAGGTCGAGCGACGCGGCCAGTGGAAGCGTTACGCCGGCAACCCGCTGTTTGTCTACGCGGCCTTCCGCACCTGGTTTGGCAAGTACGACCACGAAACCCCGGCCTTCGCGATTCACTACGCCGACGGCACCGTGATGAACGACGGCTACTTCACGATCTGCCAAAAGACCGACCCGTATACCTACCTTGGCCGTCGACCGCTGCACCTCAGTCGCACGACCTCGCTCGAGACCGCGCTCGGCATCACCACGCTCAAGTCGATGAGCTTCTCGACGATTGTGGGCGGCGCCATGTCGGCGCTCGGCACGGGCGGCCACCTGCGCCGCAGCCGTAGAGTCGACCAGCGCGACGGCATCCACAGCCTCACGCTTGTGGGTCATCGCCCGTTCCCGTACCAACTCGACGGCGACTACATCGGCGAGATCGACCGCCTCGAACTTCGCTACGAGCCCGACTGCCTCGACGTCATCCTGCCCCTCTAGCTCTTCTGCGCAGGGGTGCGGTCGCATAGCAACCCGAGACCCGCGCAGAACCACGCGACTAGCGCAAGACCCGGATCGCGGTCGCGATGTCGTTCGTGATGATCACGTCGACACCGATATCGGCGAGGCGGCGCATCTGCTCGGGATCGTCGACGGTCCAAGTGTTGATCGCGAGGCCCGCCGCGTGGGCCGCCTCCACCAGCTCCGCGGTCACAGCGGTGAAATACGGGTTCAGCGCGTTGTGGCCGCGCTCGACGGCCGTCTCCAGTGCGCGCAGCTGGTCGTAGTTCACCATCGTCAGCCAGCCGGTCGCGATCCCGGCGTCGCGCGCCCGCACGGCGTCGATCGCCGCGAGTCCAAAGCTCGACACCACCACGTGGTCCGTCGCGCCGCGTCCAACCACAAGGTCGACGACTTGTCCCGCGACCGCCTCGGACGGATCGAAGTCTGGATCGACCGGCACGTTCTTGATCTCCACGTTCACCGTCATCGGGCCGCACACATCGAGCGCGGCCTCCAAGATCGCAACGTTTGTCGGTAACTCGGCCGCCGCAAGCGAGTAGATCGGTCGTCCGTCGGCAAGGTCCGCGTTGTGGTGCACCGCCATCGCGCCATCAGCGGTCCGCCGCACGTCGAGTTCGACGCCGTCTGCGCCCAACCGCAACGCCTCGGCGAACGCGTCGACCGTGTTCTCGGTCCTCACCAACGACGCGCCGCGGTGGCCCCAGATCTGGGTCATCGGGTCCGGTTGAGCGGGATGCGCAGGTCGGTCACAGTGCCGCCGTCGGAGTACATGTTGATGCTGCCCCCAAGCTGGCTCTCCACCAGATTGGTGACGATAGACACGCCGAGGCTGTCGGTTTTCGCCGGCGAGAAACCCTCGGGCAAACCGACGCCGTCATCGCGCACCTGTACGAGCAACTCGGTGCCGTTGTTCTCGAACGACAGCGTGACGTGGCCGTCTGCGTCCGAGTCGTCGGGGAAGCCGTGCTCGGAGGCGTTCTGCAAAAGCTCGCTGATCACGACCGCCAGCGGTGTAGCGACCTCCGCGTGGAGTTCGCCGGCGTCGCCCTTCGCCCGGAACTCAACGTGCCGGTTCCCCACCACCGCCTCTTCGGCCATGCGTACGAGGTCGCGCACGATGTCGCCGAAGGCGACGTGCTCGCCCGGATCCATCGAGAGCACCTCGTGCACGCGCGCGATCGAACGGATACGGCGTTCGGCCTCGCGCAGCGCCTGCTTGCCGTCCTGGGTTTCGAGCCGACGCGCCTGCAAGCGCAGCAGCGACGAGATCGTCTGCAGGTTGTTCTTCACCCGGTGGTGCACCTCGCGGATGGTCGCGTCCTTCGACAGAAGCAAACGGTCGCGGCGGCGGATGTCGGTCACGTCGCGCAGCAGCATCAGGCCGCCGGTCACCTCACCGCGGTGCAGCAACGGCAGGCAACGCAGCAACACCGTCACGTCTGAGCCGCGGTCGATCTCTTCCATGACCGGGCGTCCCGC
This sequence comes from Acidimicrobiales bacterium, assembly GCA_046594835.1. Taxonomy (GTDB): domain Bacteria; phylum Actinomycetota; class Acidimicrobiia; order Acidimicrobiales; family JACCXE01; genus JACCXE01. The sequence goes on from JBKJQZ010000171.1 coordinate 13,625, forward strand.
GAAGAAGGCTCGGCTCACCGCGGTTTCTTCGACGCCGATTTCGTCGAGACGGGTGCCGGTGATGTTGGCGTGTATGCCCATGCGGTGCAGCGCGTTCACTGCATTCGGCGACGCGTATTCGATGCGACCGGACGCGTCGAGCAGGATCGCGCCGTCGCCCACGCGTGGCGCGTCTTCGCCCACGTCGTCATCGGTCGCAAACGGGTACTCCCCCCGCACGATCATGCGAGCGAAGCGTTCAAAGGTCTCGCCGTAGACGCGCTCGAGCGCACCCGGGCGCCGGGTCGCGCTCAGCGTCGCTTCGCGTGTCATCACGGCAATGACGCGGCCGTCGCGGCGCACCGGAATGCCCTGCATCCGCACCCGATCGGCCTGCTCGCCGAGCGACACCTCGCCCTCCACAATCTCGCCCGATCGGTACGCACGTGCGACCACGGGGCGGTCGCCTTCGGCCACCACGCGTCCGACGAGGTCGTCGTGATGGAGCGTCTGGCTCGTGGACGGTCGCATCTGGCCGAGCACGACGAAATTTCCGTCGCTGGTTGACGCGAACAGCACGAGGTCACCGAAGCAGAGGTCGGCCAGGATGTTCCAGCCCCGCACCAACCGCTGCAAGTGCTCGACTGAATCGGTGTCGAGCGGCGTCTGCGCTCGGGCCAATTCAACCAGCGTCGCCATCTACGCCTACGACCAAATCTTGCCGCCGAGCTGCAACAGCCCGGACAGATCGGCGATGTCGTGTTCGAAGTACGGCACCGATGCCATCACATCAGGCGACGCCGCCAACTCCGAGCGCTGCTCGGCCTCGCGCTGGGCCACCACCGAGAACCGCAGGAAACTCTCAGCAACTTCAGTAAGCACGCGGGCCACGTCCTCGGGGTTCTCCTCGCCGGTCGCGACAGCCGCACCGATCTCAGTCGCGCGTTCAACCAGCACGTCTGTGATCCGGTCGGCGTTAGCGTCAAGGAAGTACTCGGGCAACACCTTGTTGAGCACGATCGCGCCGAGGTGGAGCTTGCGGGCGCGCAACTCGTCGATGAAGAACTCGGCTTCGCTCAGCGGAGCACCTTCAAGCGTGCTCACCACCACGAACGTTGACCGCTTGTCGCGTAGCAAGGTCGACACCGCACGCGCACGCTCAACGAAACCCGCGTACATCGACTGGAAGAGAATGAAGAACTCGGCGATGTCTTGCAGGAACTGCGTACCCAGGATGCGATCGGCCACTTGGTAGAACGGCTTGCTCGCGATGCTCACCAAGCGCGACCGGTATGGAGCGATCAACAAGCGCAGGAACCGCGACGTGAAGAACTCCTCCATGCGCTCGGGCGCGTCGAGGAAGTCGACGGCGTTGCGCGTGGGCGGCGTGTCCACGACCACCAAGTCGTAACGACCGCTCGTGTGGATCTCATACAGCCGCTCCATCGCGATGTAGTCGTGGCTCTGCACGAAGCGCCCTGCGAAGTTTTGGTACAGCTTGTTGTCCAGGATCGCCTGCTGGGACGACCTCGTGCA
>JBKJQZ010000231.1:0-17031 GCA_046594835.1 Acidimicrobiales bacterium
GCGCCAATTGCGCCCACGGCCTCCGCTGCGCTCGGGGCTCCAGCAGGCTCAGCGACCCCGCCCACGTCGGCGAGCGGCAAGCCCATTCCGCCTCCTCCTGGTCCGCCGCGTTCGGCAAGCGGTAAGCCGATTCCGCCGCCCCCCGGCGCGCGTCGTCCGATCGGTGCCCCGGGCGGGCCCGGTGGGGGCGCCCGCGGTGCCGGCAGTGCCGGTTCACGTCCTGGAGGTCCCGCAGGTGGTGGTGCTGGTCGGCCAATGGGTGCCCGTGGTGGTCCTGGTGGCAACGCTGGCGGCGGGGGCGGCGGAGGCGGCGGTGGTGGATACCGCGGCGGTCCTGGCGGTGGCGGTCCTGGCGGCGGCTTCGGCGCAGGCTTTGGTACCCGCGGTGGTCCTGCTGGTGGTCCCGGTCAACGTGGCGGCCCTGGTGGCGGCCCCGGTCAGCGGCGTCCTACGCGTCGTCGCCGTCGTCGTCGCGACATGGAGGAGCTCGGCCCGACCGCGATGACCACCTACATGCCGTCGAACGCACCGGTGCCCGACGGCGAGGTAATCATCGAGCGCGGCTCGTCGGCCCAAGAGGTCGGTCCCAAGCTCAACCGGAGCGCAGGCGACGTTGTGCGCTTCCTGTTCCAGCAGGGCGAGATGGTCACGGCGAGTCAGACGCTGTCTGATGACGCGATCGAGCTGTTCGCAGTTGAGGTCGGCGCCGTCATCAAGCTCGTCGATCCTGGTCTCGAACGCGAAGCCGAGCTCACCGCGAAGTTCTTCGACGACGAGGACGAAGCGATCGAGGATCTACGTACGCGCCCACCGATCATCACGGTCATGGGCCACGTCGACCACGGCAAGACGCTGTTGCTCGACCGCATCCGGTCGGCCAATGTCGTCTCGGGCGAGGCCGGTGGCATCACCCAGCACATCGGCGCTTACCAGGTGTTGAAGGACGATCGTCTGATCACCTTCATCGACACACCGGGCCACGAAGCTTTTACGGCAATGCGCGCCCGCGGTGCCGAGGTAACAGACATCGTCATTCTTATGGTCGCGGCCGACGACGGTGTCATGCCCCAGACCGAGGAAGCGATCGACCACGCCCGGGCAGCCGACGTGCCGATCGTGGTCGCGCTCAACAAGATCGACCGCGAGAACGCCAACCCCGACCGCGTCAAGCAACAGCTGAGCGAGAAGGGCCTCATGCCGGAAGAATGGGGTGGCGACACGATCATTTGCGAGATCTCCGCACTGCAGAACGTCGGCATCGAGGAACTGCTCGAGCAACTCCTGCTCGTGGCCGACGTGCAGCTCAGTGACGAACTTGTCGCAAACCCCGAAGGTCACTGCCGCGGCATCGTGCTCGAAGCCAACCTCGATACGGGTCGTGGCCCAGTTGCCACCGTCATCGTCGAGAACGGCACCCTGCGCGTTGGCGACACGCTTGTCGCCGGTGCCGCCTGGGGTCGCGTGCGGGCTCTCATCGACGACAAGGGCGACAACGTCAAGGAAGCCCTGCCCTCGATGCCCGTGCAGGTTCTGGGCCTCAGCGACGTGCCCGCCGCCGGCGACGAGTTCCGCGTCGCCGACGACAAGGCCGCCAAGACCCTCGCCGAGCACCGCGAGCAGCGTCACCGTTTCGCCGGTCTGGCCTCTACTGCCGCAGCCACCGGTGGCGGCGCCAAGCTCGAAGACATCTTCGAACAGATTCAGCGCGGCGAAACCGCCACGCTCAACGTCATCCTCAAGGCCGACGTGCACGGATCGCTCGAAGCCGTCAGCGCCAGCCTGCAAAAACTCGAACGCGACGAAGTGAAGCTCGGCTTCGTGCGTCGAGCCGTGGGTGGCATAACCGAAAGCGACATTCAGCTCGCAGCAACGTCGGGCTCGACCATTATCGGCTTCAACGTGCGTCCGGACCGCAAGGCTCGCGAACTCGCAGAGAACCTCGGCGTTGAGATCCGTCTGTACGAAATTATTTACAAGCTGCTTGAAGACCTCGAAGCCGCCATGGTCGGCATGCTCAAGCCCGAGTACGAAGAAGTCGTCACGGGCGAAGCCGAAGTCCGAGCCGTGTTCTCCACTCCTCGCGGCAAGGTTGCGGGTTGCTACGTCACATCCGGTGTCGTCACCCGTAACTCCAAGGTGCGCTACCTCCGCGAAGGTGTGGTCATTTGGAAGGGCTCGCTGCCCTCGCTGCGTCGTGTCAAAGACGACGTGCGCGAAGTGGCCGCGGGCTTCGAGTGCGGCATGTTGCTGAGCGACTTCAGCGACGTGAAGGAGAACGACGTAATCGAGACCTACGAGGATCGCGAGATCCCGCGGGTCTAGGAATCTGACCAGTTACGCACTGCTCGTGCACCCCGGGGCCAACCGGGTGTACGCGCAGTCCGCTCCGGTCCTCGGCCTCGCCGAATTGACGATCTGTCTGCCGGGCGCACGCGACGTGCGCCCGGAGATAATCGCCGGGCGTGACTACATCACGTTTTCGGCCGACGACTCGGTCGATGCCATCGCGCGCCTCTCCGTCGCCTTCGCGTTGTTTACGCGGGAGGGCGGAGCGCTGGTACCGGTCGCCCTACCCGTGGTGGAGCGTTACGACGACGACCTGCTGAGCATCCCGCGTTACACGGGCAAGACCAACGAGTCGTTCACGAAGCTCCTACTGAACATCACCGCAGCGCAGTGCGCCACGTCGTCGCCGTCGGTGCTTGATCCGATGGCGGGGCGAGGCACGACGATGCATCACGCAGTGCTCTACGGATGGGACGCCACCGGCGTGGAGATCGACAAGAAGGATTGCGAGGCGTATCGCAGCTTCTTCACAACGTGGCTCAAAACCAAGCGGCTGCCTCACAAAGCGCGTGACGAAAAGCAGCGCTTTCGCGTGGAGTTCGCTCCCGAGCGCGCCGCCTTCGACGCGGGCGACGGCCAGACCGCCATCATGATCAACGGCGACAGCCGTGACCTCGACCTGCTGCTCAAGAAGAACGCAGCGGACCTGATCGTGAGCGACCTGCCCTACGGCGTGCGCCACGGCAGCGAGGGCCCGGCGCGCCAACGCTCACCGCTATCGCTCGTGGAGGAGTGCATCGATGGCTGGGCGCGCGTGCTGCGTCCAAACGGTGCGATGGGCCTCGCGTTCAACACGATGACGTGTCCGCGGGCCGACCTGATCGCCTTGTGCGAGAGCGCCGGGTTCGACGTGTGTGACGAGCCGGCCTATCTCACGCTCGAGCACCGGGTAGATCAGTCGATCAACCGGGACGTGGTTATCAGTCGTCGTCGATGACGCCCCGATGGTGCACAGACGCCGCTCTGTGCTTCACAATGGAGAAATGGCACAGGGCGGTTTCTCTCGCGGCTCGACCAGGAGGTACCCACGCACGGCGCGGGTCGACAAGCTCATTCACGGCATCGTCGCGGAAGCGCTCGAGCGTTCCGATGACGACCGACTCGACCTCGTGACGGTCACCGACGTGCACACCGACCCGGATCTGCGTCACGCAATTGTGTTCTTCGTTGCTCGCGGTGCCGAACTAGAGGTGGTGACCGAAGCACTCAGCGAGGCCCGCGTGCCGGTACAGACCGCGATCGGTCGAGAAGCCCGGTTGAAGCGCACGCCTCAACTTCGTTTCGAACCGGATCCTGTGATGGAAAGCGCGTGGCGGATCGAACAGATCATCCGCGACGAGCGCGCAAAGGGCGATGGATAGCTACTCGCTGCAGCGCGCCGCCGAGGTAATTAGCGCGGCGGACTCGGTTGCGTTGGCCTGCCACGTCGCGCCCGACGGTGACGCCCTCGGGTCAATGCTGGCTATGCACCACCTGTGCATGTCCGTAGGCAAGCCGTCGATCGCGTCGTGGCCGTCGCCTTTCGTGGTGGCACCGCACTACACCTACCTTCCTGGACTCGACACGGCGACACCGCCCGAGGACTTCCCAGAAGCACCCGATGTAATGATCACGTTCGACTGTGGTTCGTTGGCCCGCCTGGGTGAACTGGCGGCGCCGTCGAAGGCTGCAGGAGAGCTGATCGTGCTCGACCACCACATTTCGAACGACCGCTACGGCACCACCACCGTGATCGACGTCGACGCCGCTGCGACCGCAGTTGTGGTGCGCGCACTTGCCGCGACCCTTGGCTGGGAACTCACGCGCGACGCCGCGATGTGTCTCTACACCGGACTGGTCACCGACACCGGTCGCTTTCAATACCAGAGCACCACGCCTGCGGTATTCGGCCTTGCGCAGGAGCTTGCCGGTTTCGATCTGCCGATTCCCGCACTTTCGCGTCAGCTCTTCGAAGAGCACCGCCTCGACTACCTGAAGCTCGCCGGTACCTGCCTCGCCCACGCCGACCTCGACGCAACGACGGGCTTCGTGATGGTCGCCATCACGGCCGAAGACTTTGCGACCTACGGCGTTTCCGTCGACGAAACCGAGGGCTTGATCGACCTCGTGCGACGTACGAAGGAGGCAGAGGTCAGCGCAGTGCTGAAGGAGACCGACGACGGCGTGCGCGTATCGCTTCGCTCGGTCACCGAGGTCGACGTGTCGCTCGTTGCCGCCTGCTTCGGCGGCGGCGGCCACCGTTACGCCGCGGGTTTTAGCTCGCACGCGCCGCTCGAGTCGGTGAAGGCCGAACTGCGCGCCGCGGTGGCGGTGGCGGTCGAGGCCGCACACCACGCCTTGTGACCGACGGCTTTGTGATCGTCGACAAGCCGACGGGGTGGACCAGCCACGACGCCGTCGCGCGTTGTCGCAAGATCTTCGGGCAAAAGCGCGTGGGTCACGCCGGCACGCTCGATCCTGACGCAACCGGCGTGCTGCTCGTCGGCCTTGGTCGCGCCACGCGTCTGCTGAAGTTTGTCGGCGATCTTGAGAAGGCTTACGTCGGCGACATAGTTCTGGGCACGACCACCTCAACTCTCGATGCGGCTGGCGATGTGACCGGCACCTTCGACATGGCCGGCGTTACCCGAGACGACTTCGTCAATGCGGCCGCGCGCTTCGTCGGCGATATCGAGCAGATCCCGCCGATGGTTTCGGCCGTCCAGATCGGCGGGAAACGCCTGCACGCGCTCGCGCGCGAGGGCATCGAGATCGAGCGCCCGCCGCGGCCCGTCACCATCCACGCCATCGAGGTGGTGGACGAATCGGCCGCGGGCGTCTTCACCATCGACGTTGTGTGCAGCACCGGTACCTACATCCGCACGCTGGCTGACGACATCGGCGCCGCGCTCGGTGGCGGAGCACACCTGCGGAACCTGCGTCGGCGCGGCGTCGGCTCGTTCTCGGTCGATACCGCCGTGCCGCTCGAGGAACTGACACCTGACCACGCGCGACCAGCAGCCGAACTGATGGCGCACGCCGCGGCGATCACGGTCGACGCCGAAGGCGTCGACGCGGTCGCACACGGACGTTCGCTCGGGGACGCCGGTTGCGCGGAAGGGCCGATCCCGATCCTCAACGAAGCGGGCGAACTAATCGCGGTGTATCGCAACGCGAACGGCAAATGCGTTGCCGACGTTGTGCTCCTCGGCAGTTAGCGTCGAGGGCAATGCAGGTCGTCACCGATCCCGTAGCTGCTAGCGCGCTCGTCGGCGATCGTGGCACCGCGGTCACGATCGGTGCCTACGACGGGTTACACCTCGGGCATCGTGCGGTAATCCGCGAAGTACGCCACCTAGCGGAAAGCCGCGGCGCCCTAAGCGCGATGGTCACCTTCGACCGCCACCCCGCCGAGGTCGTGCGCCCGGAGTCGGCGCCGTGCCGCCTCACGTCGCTCGAGCAGAAGGTCGAACTGCTCGAGGAGACCGGCCTCGAACTGCTCTACGTGGTCAAGTTCGACACCAATCGTGCAAGCGAAACCGCCCAGGACTTCGTGGAGGAGGTACTGGTCGACGGACTCGCAGCACGCGCAGTGATCGTCGGTCACGATTTCCACTTCGGCAAGGACCGCGGTGGCAACGTCGAGATGCTCCAGCATGAGGGCGCCCTTCACGGCTTCGACGTATTGGGCATGCGCCTGGTCAACGCGGGCGAAGCAGCCGTTTCCTCGACCCGCATCCGGGCGTTGCTCCGGGAGGGTGAAGTCGGCGCGGCGGCCGGTCTGCTCGGCCGGCCCCACGAGGTGCGCGGCAGCGTCATGCACGGCGACGCCCGCGGTCGCGACCTCGGATTCCCGACGGCCAACGTGGCGGTGCCCGATGGCGTGTGCCTGCCCGCTGATGGGATCTACGCCGCGCTGTACACAACCCCCGACGGCGTGGCGCATCCAGCAGCGGTGTCACTAGGTCGTCGGCCGACGTTCTACGTCGACGCCCAAGCCTCGCTGCTCGAGGCATACCTGCTCGATTTCGACGGTGACCTGTACGACCAGCCCGCCGCTGTCAGCTTCGTCGAACGCTTGCGCGGCGAGCAGCGCTTCGGGCACGTCGATGACCTCATCGTGCAAATGCACGCGGATGTTGTCGCCACCCGCGCCGCCCTCCTCAACTGATGCACCTCGACACCGCGTTCACCCGCTTGCTCGGGCTTCGTTACCCGCTGCAGATGGCGAGCATCGGCGGGATGGCCACGCCAACGCTGGCGCGCGCGGTCTCGAATGCGGGGGGTCTCGGCATGCTCTCTGGTGTCGTTGGCGCGACAGTGATCGAGGCGCAACTGACACAGATGCCTGCCGGCTCGCCGTTCGGCGTGGGCTTCCTCGTGCCGTTTCTTGACGAGGTGGCGCTGGAGTTGGCTGCCGCACGCGCAAAGCTTGTCGAGTTCTTCTGGGCTGAGCCCGATCGCGAGTTGGTCGAGCGGGCCAAGGCGTCCGGAGCGTTGTGTTCTTGGCAGGTTGGTTCTCGGGCCGAGGCGCAGGCTGCGCAGGACGCGGGATGCGACGTCGTTGTTGCGCAAGGCGTTGGCGCGGGCGGCCACGTACGCGGCACGACCGAGTGGCGTGCCTTGCTCGACGAACTTCGCCCTCCCATCGACGTGCCCCTCGTCATCGGCGGTGGCATTGGCACCGCGGCTGACGTCGCCGCCGCGCTCGACGCGGGCGCTGACGGCGTCCGCATCGGCACCCGCTTCATGGCGGCCACCGAGGCGCCGACCCACCCTTCCTACCTCGACGCGCTCATCGACGCGTCCGCAGACGACACGGTGCTCACAACCGCGTTCGGCCTTGGTTGGCCCGACGCGCCGCACCGGGTCCTGCGACGGAGCCTCGAGGCGGGGGAGGCGGCGGGTGACCAGCAGCGATGGACACCCGACTGGCCGGACGCGGATTGCGCCGACCACCCGCTCCGCCGCGCCCTTTACGCGGGCACTTCGGTCGGCGCGGTTACGCAGCGCCAGAGCGCCGCGGGGATCATCGCCGAGCTTTTCCCCAATTAGACGTCGCCGCGGCCCCGAACCGACATGAATTGCCCGCGAGGGCCGCTTTTGTGTCGGTTCGAGGGCAATCAGTCGTCGTAGCGGCCTTGGCGCCGGGCTTTGGTCTGGGCCGTGCGGCGCTTGGCGTCGAGCCGACGCTCCTTCGATCCCTTCGTGGCCCGGGTCGCGACTCGGGGTTTTTCGATGTGGAGTGCCGCGGCGAGACGTTGGCGCAAGCGTTCGGTGGCAACCTCACGGTTGCGCAGCTGCGAGCGCTCCTCGCTTGAGGTGACCCGCACTACTGGGCCCAACTTTTCGATCAGGCGAGCACGTTGCCGGGGCCCGAGCGACGGGGAGTTCTCCACGTCGAAGACCAGCTCAACCCGCGAATTGGTGGTATTCACGTGCTGGCCGCCTGGTCCCGAGGAACGCGAAACCCGGATCACGAGCTCGTCCAGAGGGATCTGGCAGGTGGGGGAGACCCGCAACATGCCAATCGACCGTATCGGCTGCTACGCTTGTCGGCCGGGTTTGAGCACTAGTGCAAAACCCACTCGATCAGACTTTCAAGGACTCTTGCTGCATGCCTACAACTGCTGAGGTCATCGCCGAATTCGGTAAGAACGAGAAGGATTCCGGCACGCCCGAAGTCCAGATCGCGCTGCTCGAAGGCCGCATCAAGCACCTCACCGAACACCTGCGCCTTCACAAGGCAGACCACCACACCCGTCGTGGCCTGATGCAGCTCATCGGTAAGCAAAAGCGCATCAAGAAGTACCTCGAAAACACTGACATCGAGCGCTACCGCGCCATCGTCGCCCGACTCGGGCACCGGCGCTAACCAGGCAACACCCGGCAGTCAGCTGCCAGTTGCTGTTCCCCGAGTGCATTGCTCGGAGGGCGCCATCTGGGAACTGGCTCGGCGGTGTTGCCTCTACATAAGAGGAGAAACCCAACGTGGGTTCTAAATTCGTTTCCGTGTCGGCGCCTATTTCAGGCACCGACAAGTCCTTGTCGTTCGAGACGGGCAAGCTTGCCCAGCAGAGCCAAGGCGCAGTAGTCGCCACCATCGGCGGCACGATGGTGCTCTGCACCGCCAACGCTTCCAAGTCCGTCCGCGAGGGCACCGACTTCTTCCCGCTGACGGTCAACGTCGAAGAGCGCATGTATGCCGCGGGCAAGATCCCCGGCTCGTTCTTCCGTCGTGAAGGCCGCCCGTCGGACACCGCGATCCTGACGTGTCGTCTCATCGACCGTCCGCTTCGCCCGAATTTCCCCGACGGCTTCCGCAACGACGTTGACGTCGTTGCCACCATCCTCGGCGCCGACCAGGAGACCCCGCACGACGTCCTGTCGATCAACGCGGCCTCCGCTGCGCTGATGATCTCGGGCATCCCGTTCGAAGCCGCCATCGGTGCGGTTCGCATGGGCTTCACCCAGGAAGGCACGTGGATTCCGCACGTCACCTACGAAGACGGCGATGAGTGCACCTTCGAAATCGTGGTGGCCGGTCGCCTCGTGGGCGACGACGTCGCGATCATGATGGTCGAGGCCGGTGGCACCGAGAAGGCGTGGGACTACTACCAGGCCGGCGCCCCCAAGGTCACCGAAGAGGTCATCGCCGATGGTCTCGAAGCGTCCAAGACCTGGATCCGTGAGTCGATCGTCCTGCAGACCGAACTGGTCAAGGAAGTCGGCGCCATTGAGCCGATGCAATTCAGCGTTGGGGTTGACTACGAAGACGACGTGTACGCACGCGTCGCCGAAGTCGCGGCCGATGGCATCGCCAATGCGTGCACGATCATTCAGAAGTCCGAGCGCAACGAAGCCCTCGATGCGGTCACCGCGTCGGCGCAGGAAGCGCTTGCTGCCGAGTTCGAAGGCCGCGGCAAGGAAATCAAGGCTGCGGTCCGGTCGCTGACCAAGAAGGCAGTGCGCACGCGCGTCTCAAACGACGGCATCCGCATGGACGGCCGCTCTGCTGCCGACCTGCGCCCGGTCTCGGCCGAGGTCGGTCTGTTCGATTCCGCCCACGGCACGGCGCTGTTCCAGCGTGGCGAGACCCAGGTCCTCAGCGTCTTGACGCTCGGCATGCCCCGCATGGACCAAATGCTCGACAACATCGGTGGCGACGCCAAGAAGCGCTACATGCACCACTACAACATGCCGCCCTTCGCTAACGGCGAGACCGGCCGCATGGGCAGCCCCAAGCGTCGCGAGATCGGCCACGGCCTACTCGCCGAGCGCGCGCTGCTCCCCGTTGTCCCGCACGTCGACGAGTTCCCGTACGCGCTGCGCCTCGTGTCTGAAGTGCTCGCGTCCAACGGCTCCACCTCGATGGGCTCGGTCTGCGCCTCGACGCTGTCGCTCATGGACGGCGGCGTGCCGATCAAGGCGCCGGTCGCGGGAATTGCCATGGGCCTCATTTACGCCGAAGGCAAGTACACGACCCTGACCGACATCCTTGGCGCCGAAGACGCGTTCGGCGACATGGACTTCAAGGTCGCCGGTACCGCTGAGTTCGTCACGGCGCTGCAGCTCGACACCAAGATCGACGGCCTCCCGGCCGAGGTGCTCAAGGCCGCGCTGCTCCAGGCGCGTGAGGCTCGCCTCACGATCCTCGACGTCATGGCGAAGGCCATCGACGCTCCCCGCGACGAAGTCGCGGCGAGCGCGCCAAAGATCGTCAGTATCGAGATCCCGATCGACAAGATCGGCGAAGTCATCGGCCCGAAGGGCAAGGTCATCAACGCTCTGCAGCAAGAGACCGGTGCCGACATCAACGTCGATGACGACGGCATGGTCGGTACGGTCACCATCGGCTCGTCCGATGGCGCCGCAGTGGCCGAGGCCCGTCGCCGGATCGAACTGATCCTTGACCCGCCCCGCGCCAACGTGGGCGAGACCTACAAGGGTCGCGTCGTGAACATCACCAAGTTCGGTGCGTTCGTCAACATCCTCCCGGGCCGCGACGGCCTGTTGCACATCAGCAAGCTGGGCCAGGGCAAGCGCATCGACCGCGTCGAAGATGTGTTTGATCTCGGCGCCGAAGTTGATGTCCGCGTCGACGACATCGACCAGCAGGGCAAGGTCAGCCTCTCCATTGTTGGCGACGAGTCCGCGGGTGGCGATACTGGTGGGCAGCGCGAGTCCCGTGAGTCACGGCCCCGTGAGCCACGGGCACCGCGCAGTGACGCCGCACCGACCAGTGACGCTGGCGCAGTTGCCACGGCGAGCTTCGAGGAATTCCTCGAGGGCGAGATCGGCGACACGCTCGGCGACCTCGGCCCCGCCGATGAGCGTCCGGCCCGCAGCGACGACGATCGTGGCCCGCGCCGCAATCCCCGTCGCCGCTAAGTAACTAGCTGCACTTGCTACAAACGACCCGGCTCGATTCGGGCGTAACCGTTGTAACCGAGCGCGTCCCTGGGGCGCGCTCGGTTGCATACGGGGCCTGGGTTGGCGTGGGCAGTCGCGACGAGACCGACGCGTTGTCGGGCGCATCGCACTTTCTCGAGCACCTCTTGTTCAAGGGCACGCCCACTCGCGCCACCTCGGACATCGCCGAGGCCATCGACGCAATGGGCGGGGACATGAACGCCTTCACGTCGCGGGAACACACCGGCTTTCACGTCAAATGCCTCGACGAGGACGGTTCCGAAGCGCTTGCGATCCTCGTCGACATCATGAGCGCGCCGCTCATCACGCCGGCCGATGTCGAAGTCGAGCGCGGCGTGATCGTCGAGGAGATCCTCGAGCGTGACGACGAACCGTCGGATTGGGTCCACGACCTGATCCTCAACGCCGCATTCCCTGAACACTCGCTCGGGCGCGACGTGCTCGGTACACAAGAAAGCATCGAAGCGATGCCGCGCGAGGGCATCGCCGCGTTCTTCGCAGCGCACTACGGCCCGGGCAACGTCGTGCTCGCCGGCGCTGGTTCGGTTGACCACGACGACGTCGTGGCCGCCGCCGAGCGACTCGTCGCTGCCGGCCCCGCGGGCGGGCCACGGCCCGTCCGTTCGGCGCCCGCAGCAATGGGATCGGTGGTGGCCGTCGACGAGCAGGACACCGAGCAAGTGCACCTCTGTATCGGAATGCCGACCCTCCCGCTTGGTCACGACGACCGTTACGCGCTCGCAGTGATCGACCAGCTCTTTGGTGGGGGACTGTCGTCGCGTTTGTTTGAGGAAGTGCGCGAAAAGCGCGGCCTCGCCTATTCGATCTACACCTACCGGTCGTTGTTCTCCGACGCTGGCATCTTCGTAGTGTCGGCTGGGACCGCGCCGTCAAAGGTGGGCGACACCCTCGACGTGATCGGCGCCGAGCTCAAGCACCTCGCCGACGGCATCAACGCCCGCGAACTCGACATCGCCAAGCGCCACTTGATCGGCGCCTTTCACCTTGGCCTCGAGGACACCGGCGCTCGCATGGCGAGCATTGCGTCGTCGCAGTTGTCCCTCGGCCGGGTTGAAGAAGTCGACGTCGCGGCCGAAAGGCTGCGCGCCGTGACCTCTGATGATGTGGAGCGCGTCGCACGCGAGCTCGTGTGCGGGCCGCGCACGGTTGCGGTTGTTGGTCCGGTGACAGAACGAGAAATCGCCGACCGGGTCGCGCGCTGGTAACGATTTGCTCGGCGATGGCAACGAGTCCACTAAGTCTGTAGGCTTTATGGTCTTATGTCCTCACAACTCGTCTTCGTAGGGCTGGCCGGCTTTGCCGCCTCGATGGTCGACGGCGCGCTCGGCATGGGTTTCGGCCCAACCTCGTCGACGATCCTGCTCTCCTCGGGGCTTACCCCGGCTGCGGCCTCGACGGTCGTCAACCTGGCCAAGGTGGCGACGGGTCTTGCCGCCGCTGGTGCGCATTGGCGCTTCGGCAACATCGACCGCCGCTTGGTGCGCAAGCTCGCCATCCCGGGAGCGGCTGGGGCGCTCGTGGGAGCCACCGTGCTCGCCAACGTCGACGGCAAGCAACTGCGGCCCTTCCTCGCTGCACTCCTGATCCTGGTTGGCTGCCGCATTCTTTGGCGTTTCAGCAACGCCCTGCCCGTCACCCCTGCATCTGCCGACGCCGAAGCCGACTCGGGCATGCCGCCGTTTAATGAGAAAGGCGTCGAGTTCGGTGCGGCTGCGGGTGGCATTACCAACGGCCTCGTCGGCGCGTGGGGCCCGGTGGTCACGCCGATGCTGTTGCACAAGGGTGTTCCGGCTCGCTACGCGATCGGTTGCACAAACACCGCCGAGGTTGCTGTGGCCGTCGTCGCGTCGGGCTCGCTGCTCGCGTCGCTGCGGGGCGAAGGCGTCGAGGTGCCGGTCGTGATCGCGATGCTGGTCGGGGGTGTCATCGCGGCGCCGCTCGCGGCGTACGTCGTACGGTTCATTCCGCCGCGGGGGCTTGGCATCGCAGTGAGCGCGTTGCTGCTGTTCACAAACTTTCGTGAGCTGGCCGGTTATTTCGAAATGAGCGCCACCCGCTGGTTCATCTACGCGGCAGTGCTCGCGGCCTGCGGCGTGGCGCAGGCACGGCCGCGCATAACGCAGCGGGTGCAGATGCGCCGTGCGAGTATCTCTGTGTGACAGAACCGATTCGCGTTGGCGTGTTCGGCGCCGCCGGTCGTATGGGGCGCACGGTGTGCGCGGCGGTCAATGCAGACACCGATCTCGCACTCGTTGCCGCCGTGGACCCCTACAGCGAAGGTGACGAAGTCGAAGGCCTGACCGTCGCGAAAGCGGCCGACGCGTTCGCCGATGCCGGCGTGCAGGTGGCGATTGACTTCACCGTGATCGACGCCGCCCGCGTCAACGCGGCGTGGTGCGCAACCCACGGTGTGCACGACGTGATCGGCACGAGCGGCTTTAGCGACGCGGACCTCGACGATCTTCGTCGCCTCTTCAACGGCGATGGCGCTCCGAACTGCCTCGTCGCGGCGAACTTTGCGATCGGGGCGGTGCTGCTCGGCGTGCTCGCCGCGAAGGCAGCGCCGTTCTTCGACACGGTCGAGTTGATCGAAAGCCACCACGACACCAAGAAGGACGCGCCCTCGGGCACTGCGATCGACACCGCGAACCGCATCGCGGCGGCGTCGGACAACTGGGCTGTGGACCCCACCGAGATCGAGCACCTCCCGGGTGCGCGCGGCGCGCGCGGCGCGGGCGGCATCCCGATTCACTCGCTGCGCGTGCGGGGGATGGTGGCAACCCAAGAAGTTGTGTTCGGGGCGACGGGCCAAACCCTCACGATCCGCCACGACACCTTCGACCGCACGTCGTTCATGCCCGGCGTGCTGCTGGCCGCCAAGGCGCTGCCGTCGACCCCCGGTCTCACCGTGGGTCTCGACGTGCTGCTGGGCCTCAGCTAGGCGATTCGCCCTCGGCGGCGTCGATCGACGCCTCGATCTCGTCGGCCATCTTGGTGACGCCTTCGAGATCCGAGCCCTTGCCCTTGCGCCGATTCACGATCGTCTGGATCGCGAAGGTCGCCAACGAGAACGCGACCAATTGCCACTGATAGCGCTTCAGGAAATGGAGCACCGGCTCGAGAACGGGTTCGAAGACGTTTCCGGTCAGTTTGATCAGGATGAGACGGGTGATGGTGCCCGACGCGTTCAGTCCCACGAAAGCGCCCACGCTCATGCCCGACGCACCGGCGAGCACGCATACGTACGCGTTCGGGGCCAGGAACACGATGGCGGGCCCGGCCTTGGCGAACCACTTCTTGATGACCGGGACCATGCCGGTGTTTCCGGTCTTGTCCTCGATCCAATCGAGCGCGCCGTGGCCGAACCAGCGGCCGAGCAAGAAGAACAGCGGATCGGTCAGCACGAGACGGAAGAAGCCGACGGCGAAGAACTCCCACGCGGTGACGTGGTTCGCGGCCAGGATCAGGTAGCGGTTGATCGGGTTGAAGAAGATGACAATGAGCGGGTGGTCGTTGATCAAGGACGGCGCCAAGATGTTGATCACGATGCCTGCGATCTGGAACGCGACGATCGGAATCAGCAGCAGCCTGAGGCGCCGGCGACGCACGCGACGCTCGTCCTCGGTGTATGCGACCTTGGCGTTGGTGGTGTCGTCTGCCTCAGCCATTGCCTGACAGTAGGCGGCCCGTACGATGAAGTTCGTGCGAGGACGTAACCAGGCGGCGTCGACCGAGCGACTGATGCAAGCAACGTTCGCGTGCGTTGCGCGCTACGGCATCGCCAAGACCACAATCGAAGACGTCGCCCGTGAGGCTGGCGTCAGCCGGGCCACCGTCTACCGCCAGTTCCCGGGCGGCAAGGACCAACTGATCGACGACACGATTCGGTGGGAATCGACGCGGTTTTTCGCAGAGCTCGCGGCGGCCATCGAGCGCGCACCCGACTTCGTCACTACGGTCGAAGAGGCGATCGTGTTCGCCCGCGCTGCGCTGGATCGTCACGCGGTGTTCCGCAAGGTGCTCGAGACCGAACCCGAGTTGCTGGTCCCGCAGCTCACCGTCGACGACAGCCGGCTGCGGGCGCTCGTCGCTGCGTTTTTGCGCACGCACCTCGAGCCTGAAGCCGACCGGCTCGCCGCCGGGATCACGGTGGAGGGTGCGGCCGATCACGTGGCTCGACTGCTGATGTCGTTCATGAGCGCCGAGGGAAGCTGGGACCTCGGCGACCGAGCACAGGTGCACGCCCTGGTCCGCACGGAGTTGCTCGCGGGAGTTTTTGCCGAGAAACCGGTGCTGAGACGCTGAGACACCATTGACAATGAGACAGATTCGTCGTTATCGTCTCAACCGATGGCCGTTATCGATCTGCACGGGGGAGGGGCATCCGAGGACGACCCCCAAGCCCGCATTATCGGCGCCACCCTCCGATGCATCGCCCGTTGGGGCCTGAGCAAGACCAGCCTCGACGACGTCGCCCGCGAAGCGGGCCTCAGCCGGGCGAGTGTCTACCGACTCGTCCCGGGCGGCAAGGACAGCCTTCTCGCCCTGGTGTCGACCGCCGAACTCAACCGCTTCTTTATGGCGCTCGACGCGGCGGCCCGTGAGGTCAGCGGTCTCGAAGACACGCTCGTCGCTGGCGTTACCACCGCGGCCCGTCACCTCGAACAGCACGGCGCGCTTCGCTTCCTCCTCGAGCACGAGCCCGAACAAATCCTGCCGCGGTTCGCGTTCCATAACCTTGACGCGCTCCTCATGAACGTTCGGGCTTTCGCGGGCCCGTACCTCGAGCCATGGCTCGGCGACGACGCTGGTCGTACCGCCGAGTGGGTCGCTCGCATCGTGTTGTCTTACGTCTGCACCCCGTCGCCCGAGTTCACCCTCAGCGACGAGGAGTCGGCGCGTCGTCTCGTCCGGGCTTACGTGCTGCCCGGGCTTAGTAACGCTGCACCGCTCAGCACGTCATCCGCTGTCGTCAACAACTAACGGAGAACGAACCATGGCCGTAACCGAAACCCCCGCATCTGAAAACCCGATGTCTGAAAACGCAGGCATCATCGGCCGCGACGAAATCAACGACCTCGAGGCGATTCTCAACGTCACCAACACTGAGAAAGACGCCGTCGTTGCGCACGTGAAGTCGAACTTCGACACGATCTTCACCTGGGACTACGACAAGGGCAGCCGGCCCAAGCTTGACCGCCTGTATGAAAAGGCGAAGACGTCAATGTGGAACGGTTCGACCGATCTGCCGTGGGAGACCGAAGTCGATCAAGAAGAAGTGGCGCGCAATAACGCCGCGGCGAACAGCACCGGCCTGAGCCAGGGAATGGACCTCGCCGGCACCCCGTTCGAAAAGTGGGGCGACAAGGAATTCCTGCAGGTCGCCATCGAGTCGCAGAACTGGACCCTCAGCCAGTTCATGCACGGCGAGCAGGGTGCGCTCATTTGCACAGCGCGCATTGTTGAGTCGGTGCCGTGGATCGACGCGAAGTACTACGCGTCAACCCAGGTGATGGACGAGGCCCGCCACGTCGAAGTCTTCGCCCGGTACCTGAACGAGAAGCTGTCGGGTCACTACCCGATCAACGCGCACCTCAAGATGCTCCTCGACGACATCATCCAGGACACCCGTTGGGACATGACCTACCTCGGAATGCAGATCATGGTGGAGGGCCTTGCGCTCGCCGCGTTCGGCTTCATGCACCAGATGACGACCGAGCCGCTCTTGAAGAAGCTGCTCCGGTACGTGATGAGTGACGAAGCTCGCCACGTTGCGTTCGGTGTCCTCTCCCTGCAGGAGTTCTACAAGGAACTCAACTCGGCCGAAATCCGCGAGCGCCAGGAGTTCGCGTTCGAGGCCGCAGTCCGGATGCGCGACCGTTTCCTCCAGCAAGAGGTGTGGGAGCGCATGGGTGTCGACGTGAAGGAAGCGCTGACCCTCGTGCTCCAGGACGACGGTCGGAAGCAGTTCCAGAACATCCTGTTTTCCAAGATCGTCCCCAACTGCAAGAAGCTCGGTTTGCTCGACGCCGGCGACGGTTGGTTGCGGGATCGTTTCACCGACCTCGGCGTCATCCAGTTCGAAGACTGGGCGGACACCGAGACCGAGTACGCCGAGCTCGACGAGGTTGCGCGCGACCGCGACGTCGCGTAGAAACCCGCCGATGATTCGCAGGCGACGGGTCCGAGCGTTGATGCTCGGAGCCGTTGTCGCGCTCGCGTACGGAAACGTCGGCGGGGCCGCTCCGGTGC
>JBKJQZ010000233.1:0-16416 GCA_046594835.1 Acidimicrobiales bacterium
TGACCATGTTGGAGGTGAGCCGCAGGCCGACTTGTTCGTTCAGTTCCACCAGGATGATCGACCACGGCTCGGTCGATCCGTCCCACGAGTGGTGGTTGATCGTGAAGGAGTGAACGACGCCCTCGCCGCTCACGGCTTCAGGCGCGACGTCTTTCGACGCGCACTTCGGGCACTGCGGCAGCGGGGGATGCAGGTAGTAGCCACAGCCCTGACAGCGAACGAACCGCAGGACCCCGTCGGCCCCCGAAGTCCAAAAAAAACGGTTGTCGTCGTCTAATGCCGGGAGAACCCGAAAAGGGGCGCTCAACTAACGGCCGGAGCGGGCGGCGATGCGTTCGGTGAGCGTTATCGCCGTAACGATGCCGCCATCTTTCTTGAAGGCACCGGTGCCGTAGGAGACGGGTGCGGTGTCGACGTCGGTTGCCTGCGCGCGCAACGCGGCCACCGTGCACTGGTCCTTGGGGATGTGCGAGAACGCGTCGAACTTGAAGTGACGCATCGCGTTCTCGTGCGTGATCTTGTTGATCTCGTCGTCGGGGACGCCGTCGAGATACTTCATCGCCATCTCGGGCGCGTTCGGCCACGTGGAGTCCGAGTGCGGGTAGTCGCACTCCCACATGATCGAGTCCATGTTGAGGTGGTGGCGCACTTCCATGCCGACCGCGTCGTCGATGAAGCACGTGAGCACGTTCTCGTTGAAGACCTGACTCGGGAGCTTGCTACCGAAGTCCTGGTTGGTCCACTGGTGATGGTGGTTGTAGACGTAGTCGAGGCGCTCGAGGAAGTACGGAATCCAACCGATGCCACCCTCGCTGAGCGCGACCTTGAGGTCGGGGAACTTGCGGAACATCGGCGACCAAATGAGGTCGGCCGCGCACTGCACGATGTTCATCGGTTGCAGCGTGATCATCGTGTCCATGGGCGCGTCCATCGACGTGATCGTGATCTGGCTCGACGACCCGATGTGGAGACACAGCACCGATTCGGTTTCCTGCATCGCGGCGAGGAACGGATCCCAGTGATCGGAGTGGTAGCTCGGGAGGTTGTTGATCTTCGAAGGGTTCTCGCTGAAGGTGAACGCGTGGCAGCCCTTGGCGGCGACGCGTTCTACTTCGGCGGCCATCAACTGCGGATCCCAGATCGGCGGGATGGCCAGCGGGATCATGCGGCCGGGATACGTGCCGCACCACTCGTCGATGTGCCAGTCGTTGTAGGCCTGCAGCAGTTCGAGCGCGACTTCCTTGTCGTCCATTGTGTAAAAGAGCGTGCCGGCGAAGCCGACGAGCGACGGGAAGTTGAGCGAACCAAGGACGCCGTTCACGTTCATGTCGCGGATGCGCTCGTGGATGTCGTAACAGCCCTTGCGCATCTGATCGAACGAGGTCGGGTCGAGCCCGTACTCCAAGGGGTCCCGGCCGGCGACGGCGTTGAGGCCGACGTTGGGCATGGGCGAGCCTTCGAAGACCCACGAATCGGTGCCGTCGGGCAGCTTCTCGACGCGCGGCGCGAGTGCGGCCGCCTTCTTGGACAAACGACCCTCAAAGAGGTCGGGCGGCTCGACGACGTGGTCGTCGACGCTTACGAGAATCAGATCTTCGGCGCGCATGGGGTTCCCCTCCTGAAATACAAAGTGACGCTCGCGTTAGATTAACCAGCAATGAGCGGTGTGCTTGAGGGGGACGACACCGACATCGTCCGACGGCGGCCTTTTGGCTCGAATCCCACGGTGGGCGAGCGCGGTACCGACACGCAGAAACGCATCCTCGCCGCGGGCCTTGAGGTTTTCGGCGAAGTGGGATTCGACGGCGCCCGCGTCGAGTTGATCACCACGCGCGCGGGGTGCTCCCGGCCGGCGTTTTACCAATATTTTTCGTCCAAAGACGACGTCTTTTGGAAGCTGGCCGGCCGGCTTGGCCACGAAATGGTGGCGCTCGCCGACACGCTCGGTTCGGTGTCGGCTGACGCTTCGGGCGTTGCGTGCCTCGAAGCGTGGATCGATTCCTTTGCGGGGATGCACCAGCGCTACTCGGCAATCTTCTCGTCGTTTCAGGCTGCGGCGCGGGACCAGCCGGCAACGGGACGGTCGTCGATTTCGATCAGTGATCAGACCGCCGGGGCGCTGCTGCGCGCGTTCGCGCAACCCGCCGACCAGGAGTCGGTCGTCGTGGCCACCGGTGTGGTGGGCGTGCTGATCCGCTGCGCGTTCTACTTCGAAGAGATGGGCGCCGACGTCGACCGCAGCGAGCTCGTGCGCTCGCTTGCCCACACGGTCCACCGTCTTTTTACCGGCCCGATTCGGGGCGTCAATGTGGTGGCCGCGCCGCGCACCATCACGCAGATCCCGGCCCCGCCCAAGCTGGAGTACCGCCGCGACCTTCGACCCCGGGGCGAGAAGACTCGCCAGCGACTGCTCGACGCCGGCGCGAAGGTCTTGCCTGCGCACGGCTACGCGTCCGCGCGTGTTGACGACATCGTGGCCGCGACTGGTGTCTCGCACGGCAGCTTCTACCGCTACTTCGAAAACAAGGACGACTTCTTCCGGGTGCTCGCCGAAGACGCCAGCCTTCACATGATTGATCTGCTCGACGGGTTCCCCGCCGAGCCCACCACCGATGCGCTGCGCAGCTGGGTCGCGGCGTGGTTTGCCACCTACGAGAGCAACGGCGGCGTGATCAGCGTGTGGCAGGAGATGCAGGAATCCGACCCCGCCCTCGCGAAGTTCTCCCGCGAGGTCGCGGCTGCGGTGTTGGCCCGGCTCGGACGCGTGCTCGACGGACGAGGCTTCGGCTCGACCAGTATCGATTCGCTGACGTTTCTGGCAGTGACCGAGCGTCTGCCTTACAGCGTGTTCACGCTGCGCTTCAGCGCTCGCGACGAAGCGATCGACGCGATGGTCACGATCATCCGTCGTGGCTTCATGGGCCTCGCCGAATAGTGACGAGCCAACGACGTATCCGTCCCAAACTGGAAGTTGTGTAACAAATGGATCTGGAGTTCACCCCTGATCAGCTCGAACTGCGCGACAACGCGCGCTCGGTGCTGGCGACGGAGTGCCCGCCGTCGCTCGTGCGCGCCGTGTACGACGGCGAAGGCAACGGCGAAAAGCTGTGGGCGACGCTTGTTGGCCTCGGTTGGCCCGCGATTGGCATCGACGAGGAGCACGGCGGTCTCGGGTTGAGCTTCGTCGAGGTGGGCTTGGTGGTCGAGGAGTTGGGGCGCGTGGTCGCGCCCACACCGTTTCTGGCCACGGTTACGCAGTTCGCCCCGCTCGTGCGCGGCAGCGCGTTCCTCGACCGCGTGGCCGACGGCTCCCTTAGCGGCGCGGCGTCTTTCGTGAACGACGTGCGCGCCGAGCCAGCGGCTGAAGGATGGGTGCTGAACGGTACGGCGTCGTTCGTGCCCGACGGCGCGAGCGCCGATGAGATCGCGTTGGCCGTTGACGGGCGCGTGTTCGTGGTGCCCGCGTCGACCGCGGCGATCGCCCCCGTCGCGTCGCTCGACCCGTCGATGCCAATGGCACACGTGTCGCTCGTCGACGTGGCCGTCAGCGCTGACCGCGTGCTCGGCGACGCCGAGTCGATTGCAGCAGCGCACGACGAAGCCGTGGTCGCGTTGGCGCTCTCGACCGTGGCGACGTGTCGCGCGATCTTCGAAGCAACGCTCGAGTACGCGAAACAGCGTGAGCAGTTCAACAAGCCCATTGGTTCCTTCCAAGCGCTCAAGCACCGCTTCGCCAACATGTACCTCGAAGTGGAGAAGGCCGCCGCGCTGTGTTACTTCGCGGAGCTGACGATCGCGGAGCACGACGACCGGCGCACCGTGGCTGCGTCGATGGCCAAGGCCGCGGCGGGCGAGTGCCAGCGGCTCGTGGCGCGTGATGGGTTGCAGATTCACGGCGGCATCGGCTTCACGTGGGAGCACGACCTTCACTTCTGGTTGAAGCGCGCGAAGTCCGGGGACGCGTTACTCGGCAATGCGGCCTTCCATCGAGCTCGCCTCGCACGTTTGATGGGGCTGTGTTCTGTCTCCGACGGGCGGGGTTCTGTCTCGGCCGACGGGCTGTGTTCTGTCTCGGCCGACGGGCGGGCATCATGAGGCTGAAGTTCGACGAATCCGCCGAGGCGTTTCGTGCTGAGTTCCGTGAGTGGCTCGCGGCCAACCGTCCTGCGTCCAAAGACATGGCGGCCGAGCCGTCGCTCTCGACCGGGCACGCGCCGCAGTGGTCCCGCGACTTCACCCGGCGAATGTTTGACGCCGGCTGGCTCGTGCCGGGTTGGCCCGCCGAACGCGGCGGCCGCAACGCCGGACCAATCGAGACGATCATCTATATGGAGGAGCTGTACAAGGCGCGTGTGCCCCGCACCGCAAACGTGCAGGGCCTTGGGATCGTCGCGCCATCGATCCTCGACTACGGCACGCCCGAGCAGATCGAGAACTACGCAATGCCGGTCCTGCGCGGTGAGAAGACGGCGTGCCTCGGCATGAGTGAACCGGGTGCGGGCAGCGACCTCGCCGGTCTCACCACGCGGGCGGTACGCGACGGCGACAACTGGGTGATCAGCGGGCAGAAGGTGTGGACTTCTGGCGCCAACTACGCCGACTTCTGTTTCTTGTTTGCGCGCACCGATCCCGAGCTGCCCAAGCACAAGGGCATCTCGGTATTTATCGTGGACATGCATACGCCGGGCATCACCGTGCGCCCGTTGCCCGAGATCATCCACCCCGAGCACCCGGATCTGAACGAGGTGTTCTTCGACGACGTTGTGGTGCCCGCGAGTTCGCTCGTCGGTGAACTCAACAATGGCTGGGCGATGGCCAACGGCTCGCTCGCGCACGAGCGCGGCATGGTGTGGCTGAGCAACGTGTTGTCGGTTGAGCTCGCGCTCGAACAACTTGTCGGCGCCGCCCCCGGCCTTGTCGCGAGGATGGAACCCAACGAGTCCGCGCTCGCGATCGACAAGGTGATGCGCTGCGTCATCGACTCGGCCGCGGCGCGTGCGCTCGGTTTCCGCGGGTTCGCAAAGTTCGTCCGCGGTGGCGACGCGCCCGAGCAGGCGCTCATGAAGATGTTCTCGACCGAACTGCGTCAGAAGGTCGGCCTCGTCGGCGCTGAGTTACAGGGCGCCGCCGGGCTCGAGGTCGGCGAGATCGTGAAGGACGGCACGCAGTCCGTCGACGATCCGCAGGGCAGCTGGCTCGAGCAGTACTTCCACTCGTTCGCAAACACGATCTCCGCCGGTACGTCGGAGATCCAGCGCAACATCATCGCGGAGCGCGTGCTGGGGTTGCCGCGTGTCTAACGACACGATCGCCGCCGCGTTCATGGCGCGGACCGAGGACGACAACCCCGGCCTGTACTTCGAGGATCAACAGTGGTCGTGGCGTGAGGTAGTGGCCGAAGCGGCCGCGCGTGCCGAGACCATCGAGCGGGGCCAACACGTCGGTCTCCTGCTCGAAAACGTGCCCGACTACGTGTTCTGGCTTGGCGCCGCCGCGCTCAAGGGCGCAGTGATCGTCGGCATCAATCCGACGCGGCGCGGCGAAGAACTGGCCCGCGACATCCGTCACACCGACTGCTCCGTCGTCATCACCGAACTTGCGCTCGTGCCACTGCTCAACGGCCTCGATCTGGGCTGCGACACGCAGCTCGTGGCGGGGTTTTCAACCCAGGGCGTGGAAAACCCCGTCAGCATCGCGACCGCGGACGACTTGTTCTGCCTCATCTTCACGTCGGGATCGACGGGCGCGCCGAAGGCGGTGCAAGTGACGCAGGGTCGTGCCGCGCGCACCGCGGCGCAGAGCGCCGTCGCGTTCGGACCCGACGACGTCCTGTACTGCGCGATGCCGTTGTTCCACGGCAACGCCTTGTTCGCAAACTTCTTGCCCGGTCTCATCAGTGGTGCGGCGGTCGCGTTGCGGCGCAAGTTTTCGGCCGGTGAGTTCATGGCCGACGTGCGCCGTTACAACGCGACGTACTTCAACTACGTCGGCCGGGCGCTCAGCTACATCCTCGCCCAGCCCGAAACGCCCGAGGACGCGACGAACAACCTCAAGTACTGCCTCGGATCGGAAGCGTCGCCTGCGGACCGCAAGGAGTTCCGCCGTCGCTTTGGCTGCTACGTGGTCGAGGGCTACTCGTCGAGCGAGGGAGGCGTGATCATCAGTCCGTACTCGGGCATGCCGAAGCACGCGCTGGGCAAACCGGGCGAGGGCGTCGACGTCGCGGTGCTCAACTCCGACACCGGCGCCGAATGCGCCACCGCCGTCTTCGACGACGACGGCAACCTGCGTAACCCCACCGAAGCGATCGGCGAGATCGTGGGCCGCGATGGCCTGGCCAACTTTGAGGGCTACTACAACAACCCCGAAGCGACCGAGGCTCGCAGCCGCGAGGGTTGGTACTGGACGGGGGACCTCGGCTACCGCAGCGACGACGGCACGTTCTTTTTTGCGGGCCGGACTTCGGACTGGTTGCGCGTCGACGGCGAGAACCTCGCGGCCGGCCCGATCGAGTCTGTGCTCGCGCGGTGCCCGGGTGTGCGCGGCGTGGTCGTCTACCCCGTGCCCGATCCGCGCACGGGTGACCGCGTGATGGCGGCGGTGGAAGTCGACGGGTCCTTCGACGCCGACTCGTTCGCGGCGTTTCTGGCCGCGCAACCGGACATGGGCACCAAATGGACGCCGTCGTTCGTGCGCGTGGTCGACACGATCCCCGTCACGGCGACGGGCAAGGTCGACCGCAATCCGCTGCGACGCGACCGTTGGGAGACCACAGACCCGCTGTGGTGGAAACCGGAGCGGGGAAGTGCCTACCGCCCGATGACACGCGATGACGCCGCCGCGTTGTCGAAAGAGTTTGCGGCGCACGGCCGAGAAGGGACCCTCGCATGAAGTTCGCCACGACCTACCCCATGGTCGCTCACCCCTACGACCCCGCGCTGTTGACGGGTGACTCGATCGCGCGCATCGCCGTCGCCGCTGAGAACGCGGGGTTTAGTGGCTTCGGCTTCACCGATCACCCGGCGCCGTCGGATCGTTGGCTGAAGGCCGGTGGCCACGACGCGCTCGACCCGTTCGTCGCGATGACCTGGGCCGCAGCGGTGACGCGCACGATCCGACTGATCCCCAACGTCGTGGTGTTGCCCTATCGCAACCCGTTCATTGTGGCGAAGGCAGGCGCGACGCTCGACCTGTTGAGCGGTGGGCGCTTCACGCTTTCGGCCGGGTCGGGTTACCTCAAGACCGAGTTTGCGGCGCTCGGCGTGGACCACGCAGCGCGCAACGAGATCTTCGACGAGTCCCTCGACATTCTGCGCGCCATCTGGACCCAGGACGACGTCACCTTCGAAGGCAAGCACTTCAGCGCCCGCGGCATCACCGCCAACCCGCGGCCCGCGCAACGCCCCCCGATCTGGATCGGGGGGAACTCGGCCCGCGCCCGTCAGCGTGTGGCCGAACGTGGTGACGGATGGGCGCCGTTCCCCGCGCCCGCAGCGCTGGCCCAGACGTCGCGCACTGCTGGCCTCGGCACGCCCGACGAACTCGCGATCGCGCTCGACGATCTGCAGGTGCAGCTGGCCAAGCACGACCGCACGCTTGGAGACCTCGACGTGACCTTCGCGTGTCGGGCCGGTGGCGATCCGACCTCGGAGTCCTTCGACGCGGAGGCCCACATCGCGGGCATCCGCGCGCTCGAAGCGATCGGCGTTACGTGGATTCAGGTGGGTATGTCGGGCGACGACGTGAGCCGCACCGTTGACGAGTTCACCCGGTACGGCGAACTCGTCATCGCACGCATGTAGTCGGCCTACGCTCGGGCATGGGCCTCGACGGGAACGCCATTCGACTCGACGGCCGCGTGGCCGTGGTGACGGGGGGCGGCGCTGGAATCGGCCGCGGCATTGCGCGCGGGCTCGCCGCGTTCGGCGCCCGCGTCGCGATCTGGGAACGTGACGACGAGACGTGCGCGGACGCAGCCGCCGAGGTCGACGGACTAAGCGTCGTGACCGACGTGCGTGACGCCCCGCAGGTCGAGCGATCGCTGGCCCGCACGGTCAAGGAGTTGGGAGCGCCGTCGATCCTCGTGAACAATGCGGGCGGGGTATTCGTCGCCTCGGTGCTCGATACGTCCGAGGGTCAGATGGATGCGCTCTACCGCGCCAACCTCAAACACGTGCTCTTGTGCACGGCGCGGGTGGGTTCGGTCATGCGCGACGCGGGCAACGGCGGTTCGATCATCAACGTCACGTCGATCGAAGGTGTGCGCGCGGCGCCGGGCTACGCCGCGTACGCGGCCGCCAAGGCGGGCGTCATCAACTTCACCAAGACGGCTGCGCTCGAGCTCGCCCCGTTCGGCATCCGCGTCAACGCGCTCGCGCCTGACGCGACCCTCACCGAAGGCATTCAGTCGCTCGTGCCGCCGTCGTCCATCGAGCACATGGGCGACATGGTGCCGATGGGGCGCATCGGTCACGTTGATGAGGTCGCGGGCGCTGCGGTGTTCCTGGCGTCGTCGATGGCGAGCTACATCACGGGCCAAACCATTCACGTCGATGGCGGCACGTCTGCTGCGGGCGGTTGGTATCCGCACCCCGTCACGGGCCACTACATCCTCGGCCCCCAGCGCTAGTGGAGCCCGAGGAGTTTAAGGGTCGCATCGGGCGCTACTCGTGGGAGTCCGAGCCCTGGTGGCCCGAGGATCCCCGTGCGCCCGAAGGCGCGCCCAACGTGCTGGTTGTCATCCTCGACGACGTTGGCTTCGCCCAACTGGGTTGCTTCGGCTCCGACATTGCGACTCCGACGATTGACGCGCTCGCCGCCAACGGGTTGCGCTACTCGAGCTTTCACACGACCGCGCTGTGCTCGCCCACCCGCGCCTGCGTGCTCACCGGGCGGAACCACCACAACGCGGGGATGGGTCGCATCGTCGATCTTGCGATCGGCTTTCCCGGGTACACGGCGCGCATCCCGAAGTCGGTCGCGATGTTGCCGGCGATGCTCACACCTCACGGCTACGCCGCCTACGCGGTCGGGAAGTGGCACCTCACGCCCGAGGACGAGGAGCACCTTGGCGCGACGCGCGACCGGTGGCCGCTGGGCCAGGGCTTCGAGCGTTGGTACGGCTTTTTTCCGGGTGAGACGCACCAGTTCGTGCCCGCGCTTATGCACGACAGTCACGCCGTCGATCCGCCGGGTACCTACGAGGACGGCTACCACCTCACGCACGATCTGATCGACCGATCGATCGAGTACCTCGAGGATCTTCGCAACGTCGACGTGGACAAGCCGTGGCTGCTCTATCTCGCGACCGGCGCCTGCCACTCGCCCCACCAGGCCCCGCGTGAGTGGGTCGATCGTTACCAGGGTCGCTTCGACGCGGGGTGGGACGCGTGGCGTGACGACACGCTGGCGCGTCAGAAAGCCCTCGGTGTTGTGCCTGCGCATACCGAGCTTTCGGAGCGACCGGACTGGGACTCCCTGACCGAGCAGGAGCGACGCGTGTACGCGCGGTTCATGGAGGCGTTCGCGGCCTACCTCTCGCACACCGACGACGAACTCGGGCGGCTGATCGGTCGCCTCGAGGCGATGGGCGAACTCGACAACACGATCGTGGTGTTGCTTTCCGATAACGGCGCGTCGTCCGAGGGTGGCCTCACCGGATCGCTCAACGACGGTCGCGTCTGGAACGCCTTGCCGCGGACGGTCGAGGAGGCCGACGAACGGCTCGACGAAATCGGCGGACCTCGCATCCACAACAACTATCCGTGGGGCTGGACGGTTGCCGGCAACACGCCGTTCCGGCGCTGGAAACGCGAAACCCACGAAGGCGGCGTGGCCGATCCGCTCGTGGTGCACTGGCCCCGCGGTATCGCCGCGCGAGGCGAGCTACGCCCGCAGTACGTGCACGCGATCGACATCTTGCCGACGATTCTCGACGCGATTGGTTTGGATGTACCGGCTGAGGTGCGCGGCGTTGCGCAGCGTCCGGTCGACGGGTTCTCGTTCGCGTCGAGTTTCGCCGACGCAGCGGCGCCCGAGACCCACGCCGTGCAGTACTACGAGATGCTCGGCTGCCGAGCGCTCTACGACGACGGGTGGAAGGCGGTCACCTACCACGAGGTGCAGTTCGAAGAACCCGGGTTGGACAAAGCGCCGTGGGAGCTCTACGACCTGCGCGCCGATCCGTCGGAATGCCACGACCTCGCGCTCGTCGAGCCCGAACGGCTCGCAGCGATGATCGACCGGTGGTGGGCCGAGGCTGAGGCCAACAACGTGTTGCCGATCGACAACCGACCGTTCTCGGAGATGGTCTTCAACCGGCCCTCATCAGTCGCAACGCGCGCCCGCTACCGGTACTACCCGGGCCGCGCACCTGTTCCCGAGTCGGTGGCGGTCAACACACGCAACCGCGCGCACACCATCACCGCACACATCACGGTGCCGGATCGCCTCGGCGTGGTCGAGGGCGTGCTCGTCGTGCAGGGCTCCGTGCTCGGCGGCTGGTCTTTCCATGTGGTCGGCGGCGAGTTGGTCTTCGTGCACAACCTCGCGGGGTTCCGGCTCTACCGCGTGGCGACACCGTTACCCGTGCTCGCTGCCGGTGACCACACGCTCGCGATGCGCTTTGACCCACCCGGCGTCACGATGTTCGTCGACGGCAACGAGATCGGCGGCGGCGAGGTGAAGCGCACGCTGTGGAGCCGTCTGTCGCTGACCGGCGCCGGTCTCACCGCCGGTTGGGCGCCCGATTTTTCGCCCGCCGACCTCGACTATCGCGGCCACTTCCGGTTCACCGCGACCCTGCATCATGTCGACGTCGACGTGTCGGGTGCGCCCTTCATTGACGCGGAAGCCGAAGCAGCTGACATCATCGCTTCGCAATGACCGACCTCGTCCAACCTCGCCGAGCCATGCAAGCCACGCTGCTGGGCAACGCCGTGCTGTTTTCATCAGTGCTCCTCGCTATGACCGTTGCCGCGACCGACGGCCACGAGCCGCTGCTTATCGGCGGTGGCCTCGTCCTCGTTGCCGCGATCTGGGCTATCGGTCCGGTCGGCTACGCGCTCAAGCACAAGGCCGGTTCGCGGGTGGTGTTGCATCGACCCTTTGGCGTGGTCGACATCGACCTACGTGACGGTTTCACCGTCTCGGAGGCGCGGCGCGGCGGGGGCGGTCTCGTGCTGCGCGCCAACGGCAAGCGGTATCGGCTGGTGAAGTCGATCGGCCCTGCTTCCCTCGTCGACGAGTGGCTGCGGCGCGTGCAGTTGTGATGCTGCCCTTCGAGGAAGTCGTCCTCGACGTGCTCGCATTGGGCGCGTCGCTCGAGGTCGTCGAGCTCGACGCTCACGAGGCGCTGGGGCTCGTGTTGGCCGAGCCGGTGATCGCAGAGGGCGACGTGCCGAGCTTTGCCAACTCCGCGATGGATGGCTTCGCGCTGCGGGCGGCGGATACGACGAGCAACGGCGCAACGCTGCGGATCATCGGACGCGTTGGCGCGGGCGCTTCGGCGGATGCCTTCGTGGTTGGTCCGGGTGAAGCGGTACGGATCATGACGGGCGCGCCTGTCCCCGAGGGCGCGGATGCGGTGGTGATGGTGGAGCGGACCCGCGAGGCCGATGGTCACGTGACGATCACGGGTGAGGTGCTGGTTGGTGACAGCATCCGTCGCCCCGGTGAGGACGTCATGGCCGGCGCAACGTTGCTCGCGCCGCGCACGGTGCTCACGCCGCTTCGCCTCGGCGTGGTGGCCGCCGCAGGGCGCGCGACGGTGCGCGTGCATCGACGTCCCGTGGTTGGCGTGTTCTCTACCGGCGACGAACTCGTCGATCCACCTGCGCCGATCGCGCCACCCCAGATCCGCAACTCGAACCGTCCGATGCTCATCGCGCTTGCGCGCCGCGATCGCGCCGAGGTGATCGACCTCGGCAACGTTCCGGACGACGACGCGACCCTCGACGCCGCGCTCGCTGACGCGTGCGCACGTTGTGACCTCGTGGTCACTTCGGGCGGCGTGAGCATGGGCGACCGCGACCTCATGAAGCAGCGCCTGCGCGCGGTGCAAGTGGCGATCAAGCCGTCGAAGCCGCTCGCCTTCGGGCTGGTTCACGACACGCCGGTCGTGGGCCTCCCCGGCAACCCTGTGTCAGCGGCGGTGAGTTACGTGCTGTTCGTGCGTCCACTGCTGCGGCGCATGTGTGGCCACGCGCTCCCCGTCACACGCGGCGTGGTGGCGCGGCTTGCGGCGTCAGTCGCTCGCGAGCCCGACGGCAAGACGCACCTGATTCGCGTGACGACGACTCTTGGCGAGGACGGCGTTAACGACGCCACACCGATCGTCGGCCAGGCGAGTCACCAGCTCGCGGCCACCGCAGGTGCGGCGGGCTTCGTGGTGGTGCCCGACGGCGACGGCGTCCCCGCAGGAACGCTGCTGCGCTTCATTCCGTTCTAGGTGGACCGGGTCGGCCTACTCCAGCGTTCTTTGCAGTTGGTCGGTGCTCACGGCCCCGTTGGGCTGCGATGAAGTCGGTACGTCCGAAGGTGCCGGCGAATTGTCGCTATGACACTGCGAATCACACCGGGGCGACGCACGAAAAACGCGCGGGCTCGCGCCGCGCGCCGGCGCTAGTTCGGCGGGGCCGACAGGAAACGCACGACGTCCTCGGGCGAGTCGAGGTCGAGGGCGGTCGCGGCGTCGACGGTGACCTCGACGACGTCGAGTCGCTCGAGCAGGCGTAGAGGGGATCGTTCGCCCTGATTGAACGCGCCGGCGACGGGCGCGCCGCGACGCCACGCCGCGAGCACGGGTTGACGGTGCCCGTCGACGACGGCGACCGCGGCGTCGTGATCGCCGAGAGCATCGACGAGCGCGCGCACGGCCGCGAGGTTCAGCGACGGGAGGTCGCACGCGACGACAACGACTACGGGTGCGTCGCCGATCGTGAGCGCCTGGGCGATGCCGCCGAGGGGTCCTTCACCGGGATTGGCGTCGGCCGCGGTCGCAAGGCCTAGTTGGCTGAGCGCATTGCGGTCGCCGCCGACAGCGGTGGTGGTGACGGCCTCCGTCAACGCGTTGGCCGCGTGCAGGGCGAGCGGCAACCCGTCGACCGCAAGCAAGGCCTTGTCCGAGCCCATGCGCGTGCTCGCGCCGCCGGTGAGGATGACGGCGTCGAAGGCGGTCACTCGGCGTGGTCGACGAGCGCGAAGGCGTCGGAGGGAGACAAGCCGGCGCGTGCGGCGAGAAAGCAGGCGACGGGCGCGGCCTTGCGTTCGGACTGGTGTGCGGCCACCCGCGCAAGGTTTAGTACTGCGTCGATTTCGTCAGCAGTCAGTGGCGGCACGCCGAGTTTCTGTGCGAACTCGGCCAACCAGGCTTCGGCTTCCATGGCCGCATCGTAGGATTTGGCCGTGCACCCCACCGCCGACGCCGCGAACCGCGTGGCCGTCGCGCTCGTCGATCAGCGCGGCCGCCCGCTGCGCGACCTCCGGGTGTCGGTAACGGACCGGTGCAATATGCGCTGCAGCTACTGCATGCCTGAGGACGACTACGCGTGGCTGCCCCGCAAAGATGTGCTCACTCCCGCCGAGTTCGAGCAGGTCGTCATCGCGTTCGCGGCCGCGGGAGTCACCAAGGTGCGCATCACCGGCGGCGAACCGCTGCTGCGCGTGGACCTGCCCGACATCGTCGCCCGCATCGCAGCGTTGCCGGCTATCACCGACATCGCGCTCACGACCAACGGATCGACCCTCGCCGCAAAGGCGCAGGGCCTACGCGACGCAGGCCTCCACCGAGTGACGGTGAGCCTCGACACCTTGCGACCCGTCCGCCACGCGGTGATCACGCGCCGCGACAACCACGCGGCCGTGCTCGATGGGATCGCCGCGCTGCGGGGTGCAGGCTTCGTCAACACCAAGATCAACACGGTGGTGACGCGGGGTGTGAACGACGACGAACTCGCCGATCTCGTCGCGTTCGGTGCGGCCCACGACGCCGAGGTGCGCTTCATCGAATACATGGACGTTGGCGGCGCCACCGCGTGGCGACCCGATGCGGTGGTTGGTTGCGACGAACTCCTCGCACTGATCGGTGACGCGCTCGGCTCGATCACCGAGTTGCCAACGCGCCCGTCAGCGCCTGCTCGCCGCTATGCGACTGCCGACGGCACGACCTTCGGCATCGTCGCCTCGACGACCACGCCGTTCTGTGGTGACTGCGACCGCAGCCGCGTCACCGCCGACGGGGTGTGGTTCCGCTGCCTGTACGCAGCCGAAGGAGCCGACCTGCGCACGCCGCTGCGCGCCGGAGAGTCGATCGATGGTCTGGTCACCACAACCTGGGCGGCGCGCGACGACCAGGGTGCGGTCGACCGACTCGGCGCGGCGCCGCGCGACGCGGCCGTGCCGGTTGCGTTATTGCGACGCGACCCGCACCTCGAGATGCACACGCGAGGCGGCTGAGGTGGAGGTCAACGTGCAGTGCTACGGCCCGAGTCGACGTTGCGTCGAGGAGGATCTGTTCACGCTGACGCTCGGCGACGACGCAACCGTGCGCGACGCAGTCGCCGCGATGGCGACGATGTCGGATGACTTCGCGCACCTGCTGCCGCACTGTGCGATCGCGGTGGGCGACGAGATCGTTCCGCGCACGCACGTGCTGCATTCGGGCGACGCGCTGTCCGTTCTTCCACCCGTGAACGGGGGTTGACGTGACCCACCCCGACGTCGCACGCATTCAGAACGGACCGCTCTCCCTCGACGCGCTCATCGCGTGCACCGAACGTCCCGACTGCGGAGCGCTCGCGAGCTTCACCGGCGTCGTGCGCGATCACCACGACGGCAAGGGCGTCACCCGGCTCGTCTACAGCGCGCAAGAAGCGATCGCCCAGAAAATGATCCACGCCATCGAGGCCGAGACGCTCGAACGCTTCGGCGTGGCCGAGTGTGTTGTGGTGCACCGCGTCGGTGACCTCGCGATCGGCGATGCCGCGATCGTGGCGGTGGTGCGCGCCGGGCATCGCGGCGAGTCCTTCGACGCGGTGCGCTACGTCGTCGATGCGGTGAAGAGCCGCGTGCCGATCTGGAAGGAAGAGTTTTACGTCGACGGCACGAGCGCGTTCGTGGAAGGGTGCAGCCTCGTGGAACCACACGTCGCTGGCGCTTCGGGTCGCGCCGCGGTGTTGGTGCTGAGTGATTCGGTTGCGTCGGGTACGCAGCACGACACCGCCGGCGCGGCGGTTGTCGAGCGGCTCAAAGGCATCGGGTTCGACGTGGTCGGCTACGAGGTCCTGCTCGACGAGGCAGGGCCGCTGGCCGCGCGCGTCGGCGCGCTCGTCGCCGACGACGTGGAGCTCGTGATCACCGTCGGTGGGACGGGCGTGAGCCCGCGCGACATCACCGTCGACACGATCAAGCCCATGCTCACCACTGAACTACCGGGTGTGATGGAAGCGGCGCGCGCCTACGGCCAGGCCCGCACGCCGATGGCCATGCTCTCGCGCGGCGTCGCGGGGCTCATCGGCCGCACCGTTGTCATGACGTTCCCGGGCAGCCGCAAGGGCGCTGAGGAAACCTTCGACGCCATCAGCGCTGGCCTTCCGCACCTTGTGGAGGTCGTACGCAAGACCCGCCCCCACACCGGCGGCTACGCCTGACGGCGCGAAAAGAAATCTGAAGTTGGGGGTTGACCCGAACTGGTGTTCGGACTGAAATTGGGTCATGGCAGTTGCAACGGCGATGCGGGTTGGGGAGTTGTGGAGCGCCGTTGGTGAGTTGGTCGACCTCGTCGAGACGCTCGATCCGTACTCCATGCAAGCGAGCGAGCTGGTCTCGGCCTCGAGCGCCTTCGGTCAGCTGACCAAGCTCGCGCAAGCAGGCCACTTGCTGTTGGTGCCAGCGATCGAGCGGGAGAGGGCGTACCGCAAAGAGGGCTACAAGAACACCGCCGAGATGTTGGCCCATCAGTCCGGCTCCTCGGTTGGGGCCGCGCATGCGGCCGTGAACACGGGCAAGAAGTTGCAGGCGAAGCCCAAGACGCAGGAGGCGGTACGCAAGGGGAAGTTGTCGGGAGCGCAGGCCGGCTTGTTGGGCGACGCGCATCCCGACGACGAGGAGTCGTTGCTCGACCAGGCCGACAAGGGCTTTGGGCGGCTGCGCGATGCAGCCGAGGAAGCCAAGGCGGCGCGCTGCTCCGAGGAAACTGCGATGGAGCAGTACCGCCGGACACACAACGAGCGGAACTATCGCCACTGGGTGAAGAACGGAGCGTTCTGCTTCGGCGGCTCGACGACGCTCGACCGCGGTGCTGAATGGATGGCCTCGGTCGAACACGAGCGGCAACGCCTCTACGACGAAGCGCGCCGCGAAGGCCGCGCCGAAGATCCATCGGCGTACATGCTCGACGCGATCATCAACGTGTGTGCG
>JBKJQZ010000331.1:0-5822 GCA_046594835.1 Acidimicrobiales bacterium
TGGGGCGGAACGAACTGCCCCAGTAGTGGGTAGAGCGTGGCTATGAAGCGCGTTCTGAAAAATAACGGTTTGTCGCTCGTGCTGTTCGGAGCGTTCCTGCTCACGTTGTTCCTCGGCCAGAACATCGCCGGTCTGCGCGAATACAACGCTGATCAACGCGAACACGACGGCAAGACGGTCAATTACGCGCAGTACCTCACGACCGCCCACTTCGGTGAGGCCACGTTCGAGAACTGGGAGTCGGAGTTCCTCCAGATGAGCGCGTTCATCCTCCTGACGGTGTGGCTGCGCCAGAAGGGCTCGGCCGAGTCCAAGCCCGTCGATGAGTCGGTGGACGTGGACGAAGACCCGGCGAAGCACCGCAACGATCCGGACGTGCCGTGGCCCGTCCGGCGCGGCGGGATCGCCCTGGCGCTCTACAAACGGTCGCTCTCGATCGCGTTCGGAGCGTTATTCCTCCTTTCGATGGTCGGCCACGCGTTCACGGGTGCCCGCGAGTTCAGCAACGAGGAGCTCGCGCACGGCGGCGCGGCGGTGTCTACCTGGTCGTTTGTTCGAAGCGCTCCGTTCTGGTTTCAGTCGTTTCAGAACTGGCAGTCAGAATTTCTGGCGGTCGGATCCATCGTCGTTTTGTCGATTTTCCTGCGCCATCAGGGCTCTTCGGAGTCCAAACCGGTCCACATGGCCAACGGGGAGACCCCTAACTAGCGGACCCTTCCTGTAACTTGTCGGGGTCCGCAGGCGAAGCGCCTGCGGCTACTTCCAACGATGCTGAATCTGGGACCGCGCGTACGGCGCCGCTTCGCTGTTGCTCTTGCCATGCTCGTTGTGGTGACGGGCGTCTTCGCGTCACCCGCCCACGCTGCGAAGAAGAGCAAGGTCGATGCCGCCCGCGAATCGGCCCGGGCAATCCGAGCCAAGCTCGCCGCCGTGAGCGCCCAGTTGCAGGCGCAGGAGGCCAAGAGCCAGTCTGCCAAGCAGGCTGCGGCCGCAGCCCAGGTACGGCTCCGCTCCGCCCGCGCCGAAGAAATTGCAGTCGGCGTGCACCTCACCGCCGTGAAGCAGTCCATCCGCGAGGTCGCGGTGCAGGCCTACATCCGCGGCGGCGGGTCCCACGCTCCGGCAACCGCCACCGTGGCCAACCTGAACGACGCGGCCCGCGCCGACTTCATTCGCAACTCCGCCATGGGCCTGCAGGAAGACGTAGCGGATCGACTGCGCTCGGCGCGCCAAGACGTCCAACGCAAGCGACTCGCCGCGGAGACTGCGGCGAGCTTGGCCGCGGGTCGACAGAAGGCGGCGAGCAACGCCGTCGCCTCGCTGCGCGAGTCGCAGGCTGCGCAGCTGCGCCTCGTGGGTGCAGCCGAAGGCCGCTACCAGGCGTCGCTCAAGGAATCGCAGCTTGTGAGCCGCAGCACCCGCGTGCGCGGCAGCAAGATCGATCTCACCACCGTGCGCGGCATCACGGTTGCCACACGCATCGCGGGCAACCTCGATCGCATGTTGGGTGCGGCCGACGCCGACGGCGTGCGCCTCAGCGGGAGCGGCTACCGCAGTCCATCGGGGCAGATCGCGGCGCGTAGGCGCAACTGTGGTTCGAGTGAGTACGCGATCTACTCGAAGCCGTCGGGGCAGTGTCGCCCGCCGACTGCGAAGCCCGGCCAGTCGATGCACGAGCAAGGCCTCGCTATCGACTTCACCTACAACGGAAGCATCATCAACAGCCACAGCAACACCGGCTACAGGTGGCTGCGCGGCAACGCCGCCCGCTTCGGCTTCTACAACCTGCCCAGCGAAGCCTGGCACTGGTCCATCAACGGCAACTAGGCAACTCGCCGTCTTGAACCGGCGCGTCCTGGGCACCACTCTGCGTGGCCCGTCCCGCTTCTCCGTCTGACCGCACCAACCGCCTGCCGCGGTGGGCCACTTGGATGGTGGCTGGCCCCGCTCTTGGCGCGGTGACTGCGGTCGTGCTCAACCCGACGTTGTTCATGCTCGGCGCCATGGTGCACGGCGGTGCGGGCGCCTACAACGTGGGCGGCCTTCCCGTTGTAGTGCTCGGCTCGATCCTCCTCGGTTTGCTAGGCGGCGCCGCGACCGGACTCGTCGGCGGCGCCGGGGTGTGGCTCATTGATCGGTTCGCTGGTGAGCGACCGAACGGTCGGACCGACGCTGCGCTCGCCGCGAGCGTCGCGACCGTTGTCACTGGTCTGTTTGCGATCGTGATGTTGACCGACGCGGGCATCACGCAGGCGTGGGACGTGGCGTACTGGCTCGTCCCAGTTCCGGTTTCGGCGGTTGTTGCTGCGAGCGCTGCGGGACGCATCTGGGCCACGACCCGTCAGAGCGTCGCAGTGCGGGCGGAGCCTGAGCTGCGCCCAGCACTGTGCTTGGCGCTAGCGAGCCCAGTGCTGCACGGCTAACTACCCGCCAATAACTACCCGCTAGTCGGTGAACTTCGGGTCGCGCTTTTCGAAGTACGCCTTCACGGCTTCCACCTGGTTGGGGCTGCCGATAAGTGAGCCGATGGTGGCGCGCTCGTCCGCGAACTGCTCGGCGACGCTGCGGTAGGGCGACGCGTTAAGCAGCTTCTTGGCGCCGCGCACCGCAGCCGGGCTCTTGCCTGCGATCTCGTGCGCGAGCGCGAGCGAGTCGTCGAGCGG
This sequence comes from Acidimicrobiales bacterium, assembly GCA_046594835.1. Classification (GTDB taxonomy): domain Bacteria; phylum Actinomycetota; class Acidimicrobiia; order Acidimicrobiales; family JACCXE01; genus JACCXE01. Next base: position 2,664 of record JBKJQZ010000331.1, read on the forward strand.
CGAGTCGCTGACGCGCGTGGCGAGTCCAATCTGCGCGGCCTCGGTACCGCTAACCATGCGACCGGTGAAGGTGAGCTCCTTGGCGCGGTCGAGGCCAACCAGCAGCGGCAGCATCGCGGTGGCCGTCATGTCGGGCACGAGGCCCCAGCGGATCTCGAGGATCGAGAACTGGGCGTCGGGCGCCATAATTCGCAGGTCAGCGCCGAGCGCGATCTGGGCGCCGCCCCCGAGAGCGACGCCGTGGACCGCGGCGATCACGGGGCAGGGTATTTCCTGCCATACGAAACAAGCTTGCTGACCGAGGTGGGTAATGCGGCCTTCGAGGTCCGTGATCCCCCGGGGCTTTCGGTCTGACTTCTCGGACGGCGGGGCGTCCGCGCCGCCGCCACCAGCCATCGCCTGGAAGCTCGAGAAGTCGAGGCCTGCGCAGAAGCCGCGGCCGTTGCCGGAGATCACGACGGCGCGCACGTCGGTGTTCGCCTTGAGCTCCTCGCCGGCGTCGACGATCGCCGCGAACTGCTTGGTGTCGAGGGCGTTGATCTTGTCGGGACGGTTGAAGCGGACGTCGGCGACGTGGTCTTCGATGCTGATAGTGACGCGCTCTTCGCTCATGGCCCGACACCGTAGGAGCTTCGACTACTACGTTGCCGACTCATGGCCCCGCACCCCGTTCGTCGTCTCGGCGCCCTCGTCGAGCCCCTCGCCGCTGGCGTCTACTTCGCGCCCGAAGCCCACGCCGCGTACAAGGAACTTGGACCGCTTGAGGGCTTCTGGGCGCCGTACTACGCGAGCCGCGGCGCGTGCCTAGGCGAGACGCCCGGTCTGGTAGTCGCGTCCGCGTTTGGCGTGTTCAACCCCGACCACATCGTCGAGCAACTCGAAGCGGCGTGGAAGGTCGCGGCGCCGTCGCAGTGGTGGACGGCGCGTGTGCGGGGCGCGACTGCGCAGCTCGAACGGCTGCTTGGTCCGTCGCCCGAAGGCGCGGAGCGCGCCACAGAACTGCTCACGCGTATCGCGGACGCGTCGCCCGTTTCCGGGCATCCGTTCTTCGCTGGGCTGGCGAGCATGCCGCGGCCCGGCACGTCGCTCGGCGACCTATGGCACGCGGCCGATCTTGTACGCGAACACCGCGGCGACACCCACACCGCCTCGTATAACGCGGCCGGGTTCAGCGCCCTCGAGATGATGATGCTGACCGAGCTGTGGTGGGGCCTGCCCCACGGCTTGTATCTCGCCAGCCGTCACTGGCCCGCCGAGGCGATCGCACGTGAGCTCGACGCCATGCGGGCCAAGGGCCTCATCGATGGCGACCCGCCTGCGCTCACCGACGCTGGCATCGCGGCACGCGTGAGCGTGGAGGATGCGACCGACGTAGGCGAAGCGGGCGTGCTGCGTGTGCTGACCGACGTGGAACGCGACGAGTTGTTCGCGATCCTCAAGCCGATGGCGGCGACGATCGTCGCCGGCGGCGGCTACCCCGCAGATCCAGACGAGCGCGACCTCCCCGGCGTCGAGAACTAGTACTTCCGCGCGGAGATCTGGCGGCTATGCCGCCACGAACCCGCGCGGAAACGACTACGCCGCAGTTTCGGCGGGCTTGGGCTCGGGGCGCCAGAAACCGGCGAGAAGAGCGAGCGCGCCGGCGAGACCGGCGAGGCCGATGTAGAGGCCAGTGGTGTGGGTCCACGACAGGTCGATCGCGTTGTCGAGTGACCACTGCCCCGCGCCAAGCGCGCTCAACCCGAAACCCGCCGCGATCAGCGTGGCCACGTACTCGTAGCCCTCGCCCTTGTAGAAGATGAAGAACCCGTTGCGGAAGTGGTTCGTCACGAACGCCACGAACATCGTGCCAATCACGCCTGCGGCACCGAGTGGCGTCAGCAAGCCGAAGATGAGCGACGCGCCCGCACCGATCTCGGTGACCGACGCGAGCCAGGCGTGGAGGATCCCTGGCTTCATGCCGAGGCTGGCGAACCAGCCTGCGGTGCCTGTGATCTTTCCGCCGCCGAAGATGTGGCGGTACCCATGGGCGAACATCACCACGCCCACCCACACCCGCAGAATCAGGAGACCGAGATTGACCGCGTCGACGTCGTTCATGGTCCGAACGCTACGCGCCCTGAGCGGAAAAACTAGGTTCTAACAGTGGTGTCATCTTCGTTCGATCAGGCCGCTGTCCACGCGAAGTACCTCGCCGAGCGCGACAGGCGACTCGTCGCGGGTCGCTCCGACATCCGCGACCTGTCGACCGACGAGTTCTTCGCCCGCTTTCGTGAGGACCCGTTCACTCCGTGCCTCGAGCGTGCCGCAGTCCTCGACGAGGAGGTCGACGTCGTGATCATCGGCGGCGGGATCGCGGGTGTGACCGTCGGCGCGAAGCTGCGCGAGAAAGGCGTCGGCAGCATCCGGATCGTCGATCAAGCGGGCGGCGTGGGTGGCACCTGGTACTGGAACCGCTACCCGGGCGTGATGTGCGACGTCGAGTCCTACATCTACATGCCGATGCTCGAAGAGATGGGCTACATCCCCAAGCGTCGCTACGCGTACGGCGAGGAGATCCGTACGCACCTCGAATCGATCGCAGACAAGTACGAACTGAACGATGACGCGCTGTTCCACACCGGCGTCGTGCGCGCTTCGTGGGAGGAAGACCGCGCGCGTTGGCGCGTGGAAACCGACCGCGGCGACGTGCTGCACGCGCGCTACTACGTGATGGCCGTCGGCCTGCTCAAGCTCATGAGGCTGCCCGCGATCCCGGGCATGGAGGACTTCGCTGGCCACTCGTTCCACACTGCGCGCTGGGACTACAGCTACACCGGCGGCGGACCCGAGGGCGGGCTCGAAGGCCTGCGCGGCAAGAACGTCGCGCTTGTAGGCACCGGGGCGACGGGCATCCAGTGCTTGCCTGCGCTCGCGGAGTCGGCCGACAACGTCTACGTGTTCCAGCGCACGCCGTCAGCCATTGGCGTGCGCGGCAACCGCGAAACGCCGCCCGAGTTCGCCGAGTCGCTCGCGTCCGGTTGGCAAAAGGCGCGTAACGAAAACTTCCAGGCGATCATGCTCGGTCGAGAGGTCGAACAGGACCTCACTGACGACGGCTGGACGCAGCACTACGCGGCGGTACACAACGCGCCGCGGTGGAAGGGCATGACCTTCGAG
>JBKJQZ010000350.1:0-2929 GCA_046594835.1 Acidimicrobiales bacterium
CGCCCGCAACGTTGGCGCACACGTCGACGTCGGAGGGGATGGCGGCGCACGCCCGGCGATCGGTGATGTCGAACTCCGGTAGGTCGATCCCCACGACTGCGTGGCCTGCAGCCTCGAACTGCGCCACGACCTCGGCGCCCACCGCGCCGCGCGCGCCGGTCACCAGCACGGTGCTCACGCGCCCATCCTCGAGCGCGGACCGAACCGCAGCTGGTTGGTCATCGCACCGCCGTCGACGGGAATCGCCGCGCCGTTGATGTAGGCCGACTCTTCCCGCGCCAGATAGGCCACGACGTCGGCGACCTCCGACACGGTGCCCATCCGTCCTGCGGGGATCGTGGCCAGCGCGATGGCGCGTATGTCGCTCGGCGCCGCCATCACCTTGTCGGTCTCGATCAGACCCGGTAGTACCGCGTTGACGGTGATGCCGGCGGGAGCGAACTCGTTAGCAAAGGTCTTGGTCAAGGAAATGAGGCCGAGCTTCGATGCGCCGTAGGCGGCTTGCTTGTACGCACCACCGGACGAAATGCTCGAAATGTTCACTATGCGGCCATAGCCTTGGCGCAGCATCGGGCCAACGGCGGCACGCATGAGAAAAAACGGACCGCTGAGGTTGACGGCGACTTCACGGTCGAACGCATCGGGATCCAATTTGTGCACGAAGCCCACGGCGGCGAAGACCCCCGCGTTATTGACCAGGATGTCGATTCGTCCGTGGGTGGCGACGACACGTTCGACCAGCGCAGCGGTAGCGTCGGCGTCGGCGACGTCCAGGTCATCGACATCAACGCCGACCACCTCGTGGCCGTCGGCACGCAGCCGATCGACGATGCCTCGGCCGATTCCGCCTCGCGCACCGGTGACAACTGCAATCCCCACGCCGTCATCCTATTGCAACTGCTATGTCGCGTGGCTAGTGTCGTGCTCACGGTTGCAGTACCTGGCTGGGTGCCGTGAGTGGGGGGAAAGTTGTGCAGGCTGTAAAGAACCTCTGGCGGAGTCCGGTCTACGGACTTGGCCTCAAAGCGTTGGCCGTGCTTGCGCTCATGCCTGGCTTCTTTTCGCTGATCGGTGACCCGCCACCTCTAGGCGTCTACCTCAGCGGAGCGATTGTCGGGAGTCTCCACGCGCTGATTGCGATTGGCCTGATCCTCGTGTACCGCTCGAACCGGGTGATCAACTTCGCGCAGGCGAGTCTTGGCGCAACCCCCGTCATCCTCGCGGTGCTGCTGATGCAGCGCCGCAACTATCCCTACTGGGAGGGCGTCCTCCTCGCGATCTCGCTCTCGCTGCTGATAGGGCTCTTCGTCGAGTTTGTCTTCGTGCGCCGCTTCAACAAGGCGCCGCGGCTCATCCTCACCCTCGCCACCATTGGCATCGCACAGTTCCTCGGCTTCTTCGAGCTCGGCTTGCAACTCGTGATCCGTGGCGACGCCGCGGTCGAAGGTTCCCGCAGCCGTATCGTCACGCCATTCAGTAGTGCCCGCACTGAGATCGGTTCCGTGAGCTTTTCCGGCGACCACCTCGTCACCGTCATCCTGGTGCTCGTGCTGGCGACGGGCCTGGGCGCTTTCTTCCGCTACACCAACATCGGCATGGCTGTGCGCGCCAGCGCTGAGAACGCCGAGCGCGCGTCGCTCATGGGCATTCCCGTGCGCCGCGTCCGCTCCATCGTCTGGATGATCGCCGCGCTGCTATCGGGCGTCGGCGTGTTCCAACGGACGATCCTGATCGGCGCGCTGCCCGCAGGACTCACGGGCGCGACGACGCTGCTCTACGGACTCGCACCCGCAGTCGTGGCCCGCATGCAGAGCATCCCGATAGCCATCGTCGCCGGGTTTGGGATCGGCATCATCGACGTCGGTGTCTTCTACTCAACGCGCAACTCGACGCTGTCGACGGCGCTCGTGTTGCCGATCGTGGTGATCGCCCTGCTCATGCAGCGCAGCAAGCTGAGCCGGGCCGAGGACTCGGGCGTCGAGTCGTGGCGCCAGGTCAAGGAGGTGCGCCCGATTCCTGAAGAACTCGCAGGGCAGCGCTCCGTCATCGTCATGCAGTGGGTGACCCGTGCCGCGATCGCCGCGCTTCTGCTGGCCCTTCCGTACCTGACGGGGAAGGGCCGTACTGACCTCGCTTCTGTCCTGATCGTGTACGCGATCGCGGGCGTGTCGCTCGTCGTGTTGACGGGCTGGGCGGGCCAAATCAGCCTCGGCCAGTTCGCCTTCGTTGGTGTCGGCGCCGCGGTCGCCGGCGGCCTCGTTGCCAATCATCACGTCGACTTCATCACTGCGCTGTTCATTGCCGGCCTCGTCGGCGCCGTCTTCGCCGTGCTCGTCGGATTGCCCGCGGTGCGTCTTCCCGGGCTGTTTCTTGCGGTTACCACTCTCGCCTTCGCGGCCAACACGCAGTACTTCTTCCTTCAGACGCGGTACTTCGGGTGGCTGCTGCCGAAGGCGGGCGAGTTTGTCGAACGCCCAATCCTGTGGGGTCGCCTCGACCTGCGCGGCGACCACGCGTTCTATTACACCTGCTTGTTCTTCTTCGTCCTCGCGGCAGCCTCGGCTCGCAGCGTGCGAGCGCATCGCAGCGGACGGGTCCTCATGGCCGTGCGCGACAACGCTCGCTCCGCGCAGTCCTACGGCATCAGTGCGACCCGGACCCGCCTCGCAGCTTTCGCGATCTCGGGTTTCTTCGCCGCCGTTGCGGGCGGGCTCTTCGCGCACGTGCAAGGCGTCGTGGACCCCAACCAATTCTCTCCAAGCTTGTCGCTGCAGATCTTCGCCATGACCGTCATCGGTGGTCTGACCTCGGTGGGCGGAGCCCTCGTCGGAGGGCTCTACGTGCTTGGCTTTCAGTACTTCCTGCCTAATTACTCCCTGCTTGCGTCGGGCCTAGGAATGCTGTTGTTACTGCTGTTCTTCCCGGGGGG
>JBKJQZ010000235.1:0-30932 GCA_046594835.1 Acidimicrobiales bacterium
CAGAGCCCGGCGGCGGCGTCCGCTCCCGCTACAGCGCGGGTTGGGCCCGTCAGCGTCTTCCAGAGGGCGAACGCGTGCCATACGGGCTTGCGTACGCCTGCGGCCGAGGCCGTGCCCCAGTCGCCGCAAAACTGCTTGTGGTCGGGGTTCACGCTCAGGTTCGAGCAGTGTCGATCGACTGCGGCGAAGAACGTCGCTCCGTTGAGGCCGTGTTGGTGCATCTCGATCAGCGACGCCATGGTGTGCGCGGCGCCAACGAACGAGTCGTTGCGCGCATCGAAGCCGCCCGACGACAGGTTCCACTCGGTGATGAGCAGCGACGGCGCCTTCTCGCCGGGGAGCAGCGCGCCGCTCACCGCGGCGCGCATGACGTCGATGCCGGTGCCGAGGATGCTCGGCGACGCGGCGGGGTTGACGCCGTGCAACGCCTGCCACACCGCAACGGCGGCTGGGCTCGACCGGTCCTCGGGGCCGTCAGGACCAAGCAGCGGCGCGTTCGTATAGGTATGCCACGACACGAAGTCCGGCAGCCGGCCTGCCGCACGGGCCGCGGCGATAAATGCGGCGGCCACCGGCGGATCGGCAAACAACGCCGCGGGCCCGCCGTAGGTGGCGGCGAGGCCGGTTTCGGCTTCGACCCGCGCGATCGCGCGGACCTGCGCGGCGACATCGGCGGCCACCTCCTGCGGCAGTTGTCCGTGCGATGTTGGCGGGAACTCAGGCTCGTTGCCGGACTCGAACCAGACCGGCATGTGCCCCGCACGGGGCCGGTCGAGGAGGTAGTGCCGCACAACGGACTCGACCACAGCTTCATAGCCAGCCGACCCGGCGCCCGGATCCCACGGCGGCCGCTCGATGATCACGACGACCGGCGTGGCACCCGTAGCGGCGATGGCATCAAGCTCGGCGTCGGCCGTCGTGAAATCGCGCACGTTGCGCGATGGGGCGACGCGCGCAAGCCGTACCGCGAAGCTTCGCACCAGGCCGGGCCGAAGGGGCGCCACGGCTTGGCCTCCCGCGCGCCAGTTAAACCCAACGAGGTTTGGTTCCAAAGCCGCGCCTGGCGGGCCACCTACCTGCAGTTCGGTGACGGGGCGCTGCTCGGCCCGACCCGGCTGTGCCGCCCCGACCGCGACGAGCAACGCCAGCAACGCCAGGCCAACCACATTGCGGTTTGGCGCCCGGAGAGTCCGGTGATTCTGGTCGATCGAGGCCGCCGGCCCGATCATCGGAGTTTGGTGGCGCAGAACGCGGGCCTTCGTCGTGCCCCAGCGACATGAAGGGCGAGTTACTTGCCCTGCCACTGGGGGGCGCGCTTTTCGATGAAGGCCTTGGGGCCTTCCCAGAAGTCTTCGGTCGAGGCGAGACGGCCCATCGCCCGGCCGCTCATCTTCCAGAGTTCTTCGTCGCTCTTGACGTAGGCCTCGTTCACGATCTCGCGGGTAGCGCGCACGGCGAGCGGGGCGTTGGCGCAGATGCGATCAGCCAGAGCGATGGCGCCCTTGAGCGCTTCGCCGGCGGGCACCAACTCGTTGACGAGACCGAAGTGGAAAGCGCGCTCGGCCGAGATCGGATCGCCGGTGAGCGCGGCTTCCATCGCGACGTTGCGCGGAATGGCGCGGGGGAGTCGGAACAGGCCGCCTGCGGCGGCCACCAGCGAGCGCTTCACCTCAGGTATGCCGAAGCGGGAGATCTCCGAGGCCACGACGAGGTCCGAGGCGAGAACTATCTCGCAACCACCAGCGAGCGCGGGTCCGTCGACCGCCGCGATGATCGGCTTGGTGCGCTCACGCTGCACGTAGCCGGCGAAGCCGCCTCGCTCAGTCTGGAGGCCCGCAGCCTGACCACTATTGATGGCCTTGAGGTCCGCTCCGGCGCAGAACACGTCGCCCGAGCTGGCGATGATGCCGACCCACAGATCGTCGTCGGCTTCAAGTTCGTCGATCGCCGCTTCGATGGCGCTGGCAACCTCGCCGTTGATTGCGTTCTTCGCCTCCGGCCGATCGATCGTGATGATGCCGATGTTGCCCTGCTTCTCAAACTTGACCATTTGGTCAAGTTAGCCAGTCAACCGCTGCGTTTGCCGCCCCAACTCGGTCAAACGTCGGTACCCTGGACGATGTGACTCGGGTGAACAGCGCCCGAACGGCTGGGAGCCCGCACCTCGCTTGTCCCTTCTGTTCGGGCTACGACGTTGACCGCCTATATGTCGCGGGTGCGAACCTAGACAGCTGCGAGTGCCTGTCTTGTAGCGCCCGGTGGGACGAAGATCGGGCGAGCGGCGAATACCTCGGCCGCTCCTCCCGTGCGTCGGTCCTGGCGCCCCGCTCCGAGTGACCGCAGCGAAAGCTGTCATCTTCGATCTCGACGGCACGCTGCTCGATTCAGACGCCGCGCTCGTGGCCGCGTTCGTGCGCTGCGGCGTGCCCGCCGAGCAGGTCACATTCGGCCACGTCATCACGGAGGAGTGCGAACGCCTGGGGCTGTCGGTTCGGGACTACGTCGCCGCCTACGACCCGTCTGACGTCCGTCCTTTCGACGGCGTCACCGAGCTACTCGCCGCCGTACCCCGCTGGGCGGTGGCGTCCCACAAGGATCGCGAGACGGGCCGCGCCGAGCTAACTGCGCTCGGGTGGGAACCCGAATGCGCCTTCTTTACACAGGATTTTGGCGGCGCGAAGCGCCTCGATGTGGTGTTAGACGCCCTCGGGCTCAGCGCCGGTGACGTGGGCTTCGTCGGCGACACTCGCCACGACCGGGTCGCTGCTCACAACGCTGGGGTCCGCTTCGTTGCTGCGGGCTGGAACCTCCGGTGCGACATCGACCGGGGCGACCTCGTCGCTCGTAGGCCCAGCGACGTGCGCAGCCTGCTCAGGCTTTGAGCTGGGCCGCGGGGGCGGCGGAATGGCACGGCCGCCGACCATGACCCGCGGGCCCGACGTATCGGCGGGACGCGCGATTGGGCCCGTCGGACTGGCAGGCTTCTTCGCCACGTTTTGACGCGGAGGACCAGAAGGACGTCGTCCCGCTGGCTTGGCCCCCGCCGGGGGAGCGGGTGCCTCGATACCGATCGCGGCTGCGATAGCCGGAACGCGGGCGGCGACCTTGGTGATCGCAGCCTTGAGTTCTTCGGTGATTTCCTTGGGCGCGCCGGCCGGTGTCACGTTGCGACGCACCGCGGAGCTTGCGACGGCCTCGGCCACAACCTGCCAGCGATCGGACATCGTGTCTGCGGAGAGAGCGGCGCTCGCCTGCGTGGCGAGCTCGGTCGCGGTTTCCTCGGGGAACTTGCTGCCCGGCTCGGGCGGCTGACCGGAAATTTTGAGGGCGCGCACGAGGCGGCCTTCGCGCACAGCCGAGGTGAGCTCGTTGACCCAGCTGAGCTTCATTGCCTCGACGCGGGCATCGAGGGCTTCACGCAGCTGCGCCGCGAGCAGGCGGGTCTCGTCGTCGCGGGCGGCCTTGTCGGCCTTGGCGACCACGGCGCGCAGATCGCGCAGGGCGATCTCGTTTGCTGTGCCGATGGCGGCCTCCGCGAAGTCGCGCCATTCGGCCGACGCGATCTTGGGTGCGAGGTCGTCGGCGAGGGTGAGGATCGGGGACTGATCGACCTTGTCCTTGCCCTCGGCCTCGAGCGCTCGCTGCTGCGCGTCGAGGGACTGACGCACGGCATTGATACCGCCCGTCATCAGCTGCTCGGCGACACGGCGCTCGGCTTCGCTCAGGCTCGCCAAAAGCGCATCGCGGTTGGCGCGCTCGGCTACTAGGCGCTTCGGTTTGGGCTTTGGCGCCGGCGCTTCACGAGGGGGACGCGCGGGACGATCGGGACGCTCACCGCGAGGGCGCTCCGGACGCGCACCACCAGGGGAACCAGGACGGCCGCCTCCAGCAGGACGCGCGCCACCGGGCCCGCCTGGACCACCACGACGGTCGCCACCGGGCCCGCCTGGACCACCGCGACGGTCGCCGTCACGGCGCGGCTTGCGCTCACGGCTGTCGGCGTCGCGGAGGGGTCGACGCAGCTCACTCGAGACTCCGCCTTCGACCGGGCGCGTGCCCTTGATCTCCAACAGGTCCGGCAGTGGTGACGACGACTTGGACGTGAGGACCGCAGCGGCCACAATCGCCCCGAAAACCGCTTGTCGCCGCCAGCCCACGCAACTGATCATTACCGGTCGGGTGAGAGCCATTTATCTCCTTACATAATCACTCTTTAGTAAGGAGATCGATAACAGCGCTGAATCGGCCGGGTTCCGCAGGGTTCTCTGGACCGGCGCAGACACGCCGCAGTCTGTAGGTACGTTGTCGATGGTGCCAGGACCCACGTACGCAACGATGCTCGAACGCTTCCTGCAGCGCCTCGCCAACGAGGGCCGCTCGGGGTCGACCCTCGCCGCCTACCGCGCCGATCTCGACGACACGATGATCGACGTGTCGATCGAGCTAGGGCTGCTTCCCTCTCGTCGGCGCCTGCCTGCCGACGAGGCCGAGCGCGAGAGCGCGGTCCTCGACGCGTTCGACCGGCTCGAACTCACAACCATTACCGCCGACCACCTCGACGGGGCGCTCGCCGAATTCCGGACTCGGCCTGACCCGCGGTTCTCAACGCATCCCGAACGGGCGCCCGACGAGCGCTCCCCCGCCACCGTCGCCCGGCGCACCTCGGCCATCCGCAGCTTCTTCGCATGGGCGTACAAGACCCAGCGCATCACGGCCGATCCTGCCGCGCTCCTGAGCCCCCCCAAGCGCCGCAAGCGCGTACCCCGTGCCCTGGAGCAGACGCTGGCGGGCGGGGCGCTCTCGAACGCAAGCATCAATAGTCAGTGGCCCGAGCGCGACGCGCTGATCCTTGCCCTCGCCCTCGCGTGTGGGCTTCGTCTCGCCGAGATCTCGGGCTTGAAGATGGTGGACCTTGAGGGCGATCCACCCGTCGCCATGGTCGTACGCGGCAAGGGCGACAAGGAGCGGCGCCTGGGCGTTCCTCCGGTGGTCGTCGACGCCCTGGGGTTGTACCTCCCGACCCGCTCCACGCGGCTGGCAGAACTGAACCTTGATGCGCAGACGGTCGTCATCTCGAGCCGCGCTCGGCCCGTCCGCAATCGCGAGGGCGTCGTGAGCGGTGAGACGGTGGAAGCCAGCCGCGAGTCGGTTGTGTATGTGGTGGATCGCGTGCTGCGAGCCATCGGGGCGCGGCGACCGGGTATCCGCGTGCACGCGTTGCGTCACACCTTCGCCACCCTCGGGCTGCGCGAGGGGGCGTTCAGCCTGCGCCAACTGCAGGTCGCCTTGGGCCACGCGTCGTTGGCCACGACGCAGATCTATACCGAGGTAGCAGACGAGGAGATCGCCGCAGCGATGCGCCTTCACCCCCTCGCCGACGGCGGCACCTAGACCTTCCGCAAGGCGTACGATTCAGGAATGGTCGACATGCTCCATCAGCTACCCAAGTTCAACTCTGTCGAGGAGGAGCGGCTACATCGCAAGCAGCGCCTCGCTGGCGCGTTCCGTATGTTCTCCAAGTGCGGCTTCGACGAAGGCGTGGCCGGCCACATCACGGCGCGTGACCCTGAGTTGCTCGACCACTTCTGGGTGAACCCCTTCGGCATGCATTTCGGCCAGATCCGCGTGTCGGATCTGCTGCTATGCAACGACCACGGCGACGTGGTCGAGGGCAAATACGAAGTGAACCGGGCTGCGTTTGCGATCCATTCCCAGGTGCACGCCGCGCGGCCCGACGTGGTCGCGGCCGCGCACTCGCACTCGCTCTACGGCAAGGCGTTCTCGGCCCTCGGCAAGAAGCTCGACCCACTCACCCAAGACGCGTGCGCGTTCTACGGCGACCACGAGCTGTTCGACGACTACACGGGTGTCGTGCTCGACACCGAAGAGGGCAAGCGCATCGCCGTTGCTCTCGGTGAAGGCAAGGCTGCGATCCTGCGCAATCACGGTCTGCTGACCGTCGGCCACTCGGTCGACGAGGCGGTCTGGTGGTTCATCACAATGGAGCGCACCTGCCAGGCGCAGCTCCTCGCCGACGCCGCGGGCACCCCGGTGCACATCGATCACGACATGGCGACCACCACCCAGACGCAGGTCGGCGGACACTTCGCCGGCTGGTTGAGCTTCCAGCCGATCTGGGATCGCATCGCCGCCGAACAGCCCGACCTCTTCGATTAAGGACCCCTAACGCGCGTCAACGTTGCGCGTTGTTTCAGCCTGCACTGCCCTCCAGGGGCTAGGCGAGCCACTCCAGCCAGCGGCCGTGCGGGTGGCAGCGGCCGAGTGTCTCGGTCGCGAGGCTCCGTCCATCGAACACGGCCAGGCCGAGAAGGCTGTGGCCCGACCTGCGGCTATCGCCCAAGGTGGGGACACTCGGCGCGATACCGACGCCCTCGCCCGACACCCATGCGACCGGCCGCCGCGCCGCGACCTCGTCGAGACGACGAACAAAACGCAGCCGATCACCGAGTTCGAAGTACGCGAGCACCCAGGTAGTGGTCACCACGACGAGGGCGTCGTCAGGCACATGCGCTATCGCGTCGGGCAATACGTCGAGTGCGTTGCCCGCGATGAGCGTGGGTGGACTCTGTTCGGCCAGTGTGATCGCCGCCTCGAGACGTTCTATTCGTTCGGGCTGGTCAGGCCACAGGCAGGCGCGCAACCACCGCGCGTCCGCGTCGTTGCGCACGTCGATCGGCTCGAGATCGACGCCGATGCGAGCCACCACCTCCGGCATCGCCCGATCCGGCACACGACCAGGGCCGCGCACCTCACATTGCAGCTGCAACGGCGACGATGAGTCACCGAGCGATGGGCCGCCCTCGTAAAGGACCCCGGCCCGATCCACGTGCAGATTGAGCCCAGCGGAGCAACCGACGTCGACGAGGCCAATCGCACTCGCGCCAACGCGGCGCGCGGCCTCGGCGATGGCGGGATAGAGCACCGCACCCCGCCCGGTCTCGTTTGTCTGGGTCTGACGAAGGGTGGCGGTCGCAACGACGGCCTGAGCGCGCCCAACGAGAGCCTCCACGGCTGCCGGGCCTGCCGCGTCGAGATCGACATTGCGGTAGGCGTCTGCCAGCGCGGGTAGGTGATCCTGGAGGACCTGGTCGTGCAGCGACGCGAGAATCAGGGTGGGGTGACGCTTGGCGGCCGGCGCCGACTCAATGACCGCGAGTGCCGCCGGCGATTCAGCAATAGCGACCGCCACGCGCTCGTACAGCGGCGAGGCGTCCTTGGCATCGGTTTCACCGAAATGGCGGTAGGCCTCGGCCAACGTGAGCTGGCGTCCTGCGCGTTCAGCCATGACGAGCATCTTCGCATTCGTGTGCTGGACTCACTGGGTGGAAGCTGTGGGTCCCGTCCTCGTCTATGCGTCGCCGTTTCGGCGTGTGCTCGCGGCCTTGATCGACAACTTCGTCATTTCGTTTCTCACCGCGCCCTTCGCAGGCCCGGCGTCACAGCGTTTCGCCGAAGCGGTGCTTGACGGTAAACCGCCGTCAGCGCGCGACATTGCGCAGCTGACGATCGCGACCGTTCTGGTCATCGTCGGCTATCACACCGCGATGCACGCTTGGCGGGGCGTGACCTTCGGCAAGATGGCGGCGCGCACGGTGCTGGTCAACGACGACGGTTCCAAGGTCACCCCACAGACGGCGTTTGTGCGCGCCGTCGCGCTCGCCGCCGTCTTCTTCACGGCGACCTTCGCCGTAAGCCTCCCGCTCGTGATCAACCAGATGCGACCAGTGTGGAACCGCCGCCGCCAGACCTGGCACGACAGCCTCGCCCGGACCGTCGTGGTGCGCGCCGACTCTGTCGAGGACGCCGGCCGGACCGGTTCGGGCGCGTAGCGGCGTAGCGCTGCTCTAGTTTCCGGGCGTGCAAAATCCCACGCCGCTGAAGTTCGGCATCTTTCTCGCCCCGTTCCACCCGGTCAGCCAGAACCCGACGCTGGCCTTGGAGCGCGACCTCGAACTTATCGAGCGCGTCGACGCGCTCGGCTTCGACGAAGCCTGGATCGGTGAGCACCACTCCGCCGGCTACGAGATCATCGCGTCGCCGGAGATCTTCATCGCGGTGGCGTCCCAGCGCACCAAGAACATTCGCCTCGGTACCGGTGTGAGCTCACTGCCCTACCACCAGCCGCTGATCCTCGCCGACCGCATGGTCTTGCTCGATCACCTCACGCGTGGTCGCATCATGTTCGGCGTCGGACCGGGCGCGCTGCCGTCGGACGCCTTCATGATGGGCATCGACACGAACCGTCAGCGGGAGATGATGGAAGAGTCGCTCGAAGCCATTCTTCAACTGCTCAGCAGCGACGAGCCCGTCAACATGCAGACGGACTGGTTCACCCTCCGCGACGCCCGCCTGCAGCTGCGGCCGTACTCGCACCCCCACTTCGAGGTGGCGGTGGCCGCGCAGGTGTCGCCTGCGGGCCCGCGCCTCGCGGGCCGCTTCGGCCAGAGCCTGCTGTCTATCGGCGCGACCTCGCGCGGTGGCTTCGACGTGCTGGGTTCGCACTGGTCGGTCATGGAGGAGCGCGCCGAGGAGTTCAACCAGACGGTCAGCCGCTCAACCTGGCGTCTCGTGGGTCCGATGCATATCGCGGAGACCGAGGAACAGGCGCGTAAGGACGTCGAGTTCGGACTGCCCGAATGGATGGACTACTTCCAGCGCGTCGCGGCGCTGCCCCTCGCTCCCGAAGGCGCGACCACGACGCCCCAGATGATCGACGCCATGAACGGCTCCGGTATGTCCGTAATTGGCACACCCGAGCAGGCCCGTGAGCAGATTCAACGCCTCATCGATCAGTCGGGCGGCTTCGGCACGTTCCTGTTCATGGCCCACGAGTGGGCCAACCGCGAGGCCACGCTGCGCAGCTACGAACTGTTCGCCCGCGAGGTCATGCCCTACTTCCAGGGCCACATCGACCGCGCCGTGATCTCACGCGACTGGGCGGCCAACAACCGTCCCGAGTTCATCGGCGCCGCCACCAACGCCGTCATGAAGGCCTTCCAGGACCACAACATCGAGAAGGCGGACAAGGCCGCCAAAGCCGAAGGGGCCGACGCGACGGCCTAGCCCCATCACGCCTGTGATTCTGGGTCGCAAAGACCCCGACGCACGATCACAGGCTTGCGTTTACGCGGGGCGCATGTCTTCGGTGGCGATGAGTTTGCGGGCGGCTTGGGCTTCGTCGACGCGGCCGACGGGCGTGTTGTACGGAGCGTGCGCGAGGTAGTCAGCCGATCGCGCGGCGACGCGCTCGAAGGCCTGCGCGAGCTCTTCGAGGGTCTCGAGACTCTCGGTTTCGGTCGGCTCGATCATCAACGCTTCGGGGACGATCAGCGGGAAGTACATCGTGGGCGCGTGGAAGCCCTCGTCGAGTAGCCCCTTGGCGATGTCGAAGGCCTTGATGCCCTTGGCCTTGAGGTTGGTGGCCGACGCCACGAACTCGTGCATGTTGGGCCGGTCATACGGAATGTCGAATGTGCCGCGCAGGCGGTGACGGATCCAGTTCGCGTTGAGCACGGCACCTTCGGCCACGCGGCGCAGGCCGTCGGAGCCGTTGACCACGATGTAGCTGTAGGCGCGAGCGAGCGCGAGCGCGTTGCCGAACCAGCCGTGCACGCGGCCGATCGAGCGCGCCGGTGTGGTCCAAGCCCACGCGCCGTCGTCGGTCTTGACCGGCAGCGGGCCGGGAAGAAACTCCGCCAGGCGCGGACTCACGGCAACGGGGCCTGCTCCGGGGCCGCCGCCACCGTGGGGGACGGCGAAGGTTTTGTGCAGGTTCATATGCACGATGTCGAAGCCCATGTCACCCGGACGAGTGACGCCCAGAATCGCATTGAGGTTCGCGCCGTCGTAATAGAGCAACGCACCAACTTCGTGACAGGCCGCCGCGATCTCGTGGATCTCTTCCTCGAACAATCCAAGCGTGTTCGGGTTCGTGAGCATGATGCCCGCGACGTCGTCATCGAGGCGCTCACGCAGTGCGGCGAGGTCGACACAGCCGCGCTCGTCCGACGGCACCGTCACCGTCTCGTACCCGCCGAGGGTGACCGACGCCGGGTTGGTGCCGTGCGCGGAGTCCGGGATGATCACCTTGGTGCGCTGACGACCCTGGGCCTCGTGGTACGCCCGCATCAGCAGTAACCCGGTGAGCTCGCCCGCAGCACCCGCAGGCGGGGCGAGGGTAATCGCCTGCATGCCGGTGATCGCGCACAGCGAATCGCCGAGCGTGCCGAGTAGCTCGAGCCAGCCCTGCGCGTACGCGGCCGGCGTGGCCGGGTGCACCATGCCAAAGCCGCGGAGGCCTGCGGCCTCGTCGCATAGCTTCGGGTTGTACTTCATGGTGCAACTACCGAGGGGGTAGGCGCCGAGGTCCACCGAGTACTGCCGATGCGTGAGCCGCGTGGTGTGGGCCACCAGGTCGCGCTCAGACACCTCAGGCAGGCCCGCCGCCTCGGCCCGCCGATGCTCGGCGGGCACGAGCTCGTCGAGGGACCACTCGGGGGTGTTGGTGGCGCGCAGGGGCCCGGCGCGGCGGCCGTCGACTGACAGCTCGAAGATCGTCGGCTCGATCTCGCGGCCGACAATCGGCGCGCTCGAGGCGCGTCCCGCTCCAACACTTACTTTTGCGGCACTCATACCGTCACCGCCTTCGCGAACGCAGCAACGTAGGCGTCGATCTCTGCTTTGGTTCGCTTCTCGGTGACCGAGATCAGCAGGCCGGGCCCGCGTGACACATCCAGCGCGGTGCCCGCGAGGAAACCTTCGTCGGCCATGCGCTCGACCACGGTGTCGGGGGCGACGGGTGTGGCGAGCGTGAACTCGCGGAAGAACGGCGCTTGATCGAGGAGCGGTGTCACTCCGTCGATCCCGAGGAGGGCTTCGCGGGCGTAGCGAGTGCCGCGCGCGCACTGCGTGGCCACATCGACCAGCCCGGCCTTCCCGAGCCAACCCATCTGAATCATCGCGGTCACTGCGATCAGGGTCTGGTTGGTGCAGACGTTTGAACTCGCCTTCTCACGACGGATGTCTTGCTCGCGCGTGCGCAGCGTGGTGGTAAATGCGCGCCGGCCCTCGCCGTCCACGGTTTCGCCCACGAGCCGGCCCGGGATGCGTCGCACGTGTTCGAGGCGCGCTGCGAACACGCCCAGGTACGGGCCGCCGAAGCTCATCGGCGTGCCAAATGGCTGGCCCTCGGCGATCGCGATGTCGGCGCCCCACTCGCCCGGGCTCTTGAGCACCGCAGCCGCCACAGGGTCGAAGGCGACGATCAACATCGCGCCGCGCGCACGCGCCGCATCGGCCGCGCCCTTCACGTCGTCGAGGAGCCCGAAGTAGTTGGGGTACTGCACGACGATCGCTCCGGGATCGGCGCCGCTGTCCATCTCGGCCCAGTCGGTCACACCGTTGTAACAACCCACTGGCATCAGGTCGTGCCCCGTGCCCGCGGCGAAGGTCTGCACCACGCTCTGCCAGTCCGGGTTCACCCCGGCTGACATCCACACCTCGGAACGTCCGGTCGCAGCAACGGCGAGATTCACGGCCTCCACGAGGGCGGTGGCGCCGTCGTAGAGCGACGCATTGGCGATCTCGAGCCCACTGAGGCGGGCGACCATCGTCTGGTACTCAAACAGTGCCTGGAGGACGCCCTGCGCGACTTCGGGTTGGTAAGGCGTGTACGCCGTGACGAACTCGGTGCGGCCCGCGAGCCGACGGACGGCGGAAGGTACGTCGTGGTCGTAGGCGCCGCCGCCAGCGAAGCAGATCAAGTTGGCACCCTGGTTCGCGTCGGCGAGGCGTGCCATCTCATCTGCGGTGTCGAACTCGCTCATTCCCAACGGAATATCGAGGCCGCCCGCGAGCCGCAACGCAGCCGGCACGCAGTCGAAAAGTTCATCGAGCGAAGCGAGGCCGATGAACTCGAGCATCTGCGCGATCTCGGCGTCGGTATGAGGAATGTAATTAGCCACTTAAAGCTTCTTCTCCACGAACGGCAGTGCGACCACCCTCCCGTTTAGGGAGCGGCCGCGGACATCAAAACTGAGCAAGTCGCCAATGGCGACGGATGGATCAAGGAACCCGAGCGCGATTGCGGTTTCGAGCATGGGCGAAAAGTTGCCGCTCGTCACCGTGCCGACACGCTCGCCGTCGGCGAACACTGCGGCGCCGTCGCGCGCCGGTTGACGGCCCTCGACGATCATGCCCTTCAACAGACGGGCCGGGCCCGCGGCGCGCTCGGCTTCGAGCGCCGCCTTGCCCGTGAAGCTCGGCTTGTCCCATCCAACGACCCAACCGAGGTTCGCCTGCAAGGGCGTGATGCCCGTACCCAACTCGTGGCCGTGCAACGGAAGGCCGGCCTCGAGGCGCAGCGTGTCGCGCGCGCCCAAGCCCGCAGGTTCGACGCCCGCATTGACCAGCGCGTCCCACACTTCCCGGGCGGCGTCGATGGGCACCGCGAGCTCCACACCGTCTTCGCCGGTGTAACCAGTGCCAGCGACCGTGCAGGGCGCGCCCGCAATCTCGATGCGACGCACGGTGAAGCGCTTCACGTCTGCCGCTTCCCCGCTCAGCTTGGCGACCCGCGCCCGAGCCTCGGGGCCCTGCACCGCGAGGATGCAGCGCGTTGGCGTGGTGTCCGCTCCGCCGAGCGCGGCGACCACTCGGTCAGTGTTCGACGCGTTCGGCATCACGTCGAAGGTGGTGTCATCGAGCCACCACACGATGATGTCGTCGAGAACGGACCCCGCCTCGTCGAGCAGGTGGGTGTACTGCGCTCGCCCCGGCCCGACCTTGCGCAGGTCGTTAGTCAGCGCCGCCTGCAGTTGGTCGAAGGCGTCGCGGCCCTCCACTCGCACGGTGCCCAGGTGGCTTACGTCGAACACAACTGCGCCGGTGCGACACGCCCGGTGCTCGTGAAGGGTGCCCGACGGATATGCCACCGGCATGAGCCATCCGCCGAATTCGACGAGCTTCGCGCCCAGTTCGGCGTGCGCACTTTCAAGCGCGGCGTGCCGCAGGCTTCCGTCCATTCCACCCGCGACAATAGGCGACGCCACCGGCGGAGCCTCGTGTTACCGAGGCGGAGCGATGAAGCGTTCTGGAGTTACAGCCCGGACGCGGCTTTGGCCGGGGTGGCCACGTCGCCGAGTTCCACGATCGCCGCCTCGAGTTCGGTCAGGACGCCCGCCATAGGGAAGATGTTGAGCACGCCCTGGCCGCCCTTTACGAGGTCGATCAGCTCGTCGTTGTCGCTCGCCAGCACGGAAGACGCGTCGCTCAGCACGATGTTCGCGGCGGCCAGGTCGTCGCCACCCTGGCGCAGGCACTCAACCGCACGACGCGCCGCGGGAAGCGCGAGACCCGCGTCGAGGAACTTCTTGATGACCTTTAGGCACAGCACGTCGTGGTACGAGTACAGGCGCTGCGTGCCACTTCCGGCGGCGTCGGCGAGCGATGGACGCAGCAGCTCGGTCCGGGCCCAGTAATCGAGCTGGCGGTACGTAATCCCGACCAGCTTGCAGACCTGCGGACCGCGAAAGCCTTCTAAATGCTGCCCGCCGAGATGCTGCTTTTCGGGATGCTGCTTGTCAAAATGCTGGGGCACGGGGGAAGTAGCCATGATTGCTCCTGCTGGAAGCCGCCAACGACGTAGTTACGCCGATGTACTTCGCACGGTAGGACTCCCCACGCGCGCCGTCAAGGACCGCGCTGCTATTCGGAGAAGTCTTCGGGGTTCAGGCCTTCGAGGAACTCGCGGAACTCGTCCACCAGTTCTTCGGGCGTTTCGTCCTCGTCCTCGCCCTCGTCTGTGTCATCGGCCCACTCGACCGTTGTGCCCTCAGCTTCGAGCTGATCGAGCAGTTCAGAGTTGATCTCGATCTCACAATCGGCCCGCACCGCCAACGCGACTGCGTCCGACGGACGCGACGACACCACCACGGTCGCGTCGTGCAGGAGCAGGTGCAGCTCGGCGTAATACGTCTGATCTCGCAGCGCCACGATCGCGACCTTGATCAGCTTGGCGCCCAGCGCCACGAGGGTGTCGCGAAACAGGTCGTGGGTGAGTGGCCGCCCCGGGGCCCGCCCGTCGATGGCCGAGACGATGGCCGACGCCTCAGAATCACCGATGTAGATCGGAAGAGTTCGCCCTGCGCCTTCGGTCTCGGTGAGAAACATCACCGGCACGTTCGCAGGCATCTCTACGCGTACGCCGGACACCCGAACCCGAGACATGTCTAAAAATTACCCGGTGATGTTGCGTACGGCTTGTCGCACGAGCGCGGCGCGCAGTTCTTCGCCCAACACACCGAGTTGCGCGAGGGTCTCGCCCGCGCGGCGACGAGCCGCGGGATTGCGTTGCTTCAGCAAGGGCAGGACGATCTGCTCGAACAACCCGGCCTCGCGTTCGGCCGCGCTCTTGAACGGACGGAGGTGCCGCGCTTCGACGCCGAACTGCAAGAAGCCGGCTGCGGCTTGAGCGACGGCGAGTGCGTCTGCGTCGTAGTACTCCGTGCCGCCCAACGTACGGGGCTCGATCAGTCCGAACTTGGCCAGTTCATGGACGCGTGCATCAGTAAGGCCCGTCGCTGTGACGAGTTCCTCGACGGTCAGCGCAACCTCACTCGATTCCTCATCGTCATCGATGGGCGGCTCGGGCATGCGCGTCACGCTTGCGGCGACGTCTGCGGCCGGGCTGGCCGAGACCGGCGACCGGCGCACCTTGGTAAAGGGCGTCGGTTCTTCGACCGACTGGAGCGGAGTGCGGGGCACTAGCGCGGTGGGCGGCTGCGTGGGTTCGACTGCAGTGGGGTGGTTGGCGCTCACAGGAGATTGCCCGGGTTCGTCTTCGTCGTCCGCGCCCGGCGAATCGTCACCGAGGCGGCCCCGGATGACCTTGAGGGGCAGGAAGTTTTCGCGCTGCTGGCGCAGGATCCACTTCAGACGTTCGACGTCGGTCTCGTAGAACTTTCGATAGCCCGACGGCGTCCGTTCGGGATCAATTAGGCCCTGGCTCTCGAGAAAGCGGATTTTGGAGATCGTGACGTCGGGAAACTCGGCGGTGAGAAGCGACAGCACTTCGCCGATCGATAGATAGCTGCGGTCGTTCATGAGGCGCTGAGGAACACCAGGCGGTACTTGCCGATCTGCACTTCGTCACCTGAGATCAACGGCGCGTCGTCGATGCGTTCGCGGTTGAGGTACGTGCCGTTGAGCGAACCTGTGTCGCGCAGCGTGTAGCGACCGTCGAGGCGGTGGACCTCGGCGTGACGGCGAGACACCGTGATGTCGTCAAGGAAGATGTCGCTGTCGGGGTGGCGACCCGCGCGTACAACGGCCTGGGCGAGCGGGTAGCGCTCCCCCACGTTCGGGCCGCGTCGTACGACCAGCACCGCGTCGCCTGGGGTCAGTTCGTCGGTGACGGCCGAGACGTCGTCATCGTCAACTTCGACCACAGGGTTGACAGCAGTAATCGAGGCGGTGCTTTCCCCGCCGTGCGAATCGGTTAGGCGTCCCCCACACGAAGCGCAAAATGCGCCGCCATCCGTGTTGCGGTGCCCGCAGTGTGTGCAGACCACGCCAGAAGCGTAGCCAAACCGGAACCCTCTACCTCAGGTCGAGATCTCCGCCGAATACGCGGCGGCGTCCAGCAGGCCAGTTACGGCGTCGCCGACGGGCTCGATTACGAACATCCAGCCGCCCCCGTAGGGGTCTGCGTTTACTTGCTCGGGATTGTCGGCGACCGCGCCGTTGATCGCCACCACGGTGCCCGACACGGGCGCATAGATCTCCGAGACCGATTTCGTGGACTCGACTTCGCCACAGGCCTGACCGGCCGTGACGGCGTCGCCCACGGTGGGCAGGCCCACGTAGACAACGTCGCCGAGGGCGTCTTGCGCGAAATCGGTGATGCCGACGCGCAGCAGGTTGTCCTCGGTGCGGATCCACTCGTGGTCCGAGGTGTACTGGAGGTCTTCCGGAACGTTCACAAGGGGCGAATCTACGTGATCGGCGAGCGCTAGCTGTGTTCTCTCAACACGTTGTCGCGCCAACCATGCGTTAAGCGCAGGCGATACACCTGCGCGTGGCCGGGAGTGCCGCTAGCCGGTCGTCGCCGATCGGCCCGCCGCACGAAGCACAGGTTCCATACGCACCCAGGGCGACGCTTGCGAGCGCCTCGTCGAGCGCGCAAAGCTTGACGCGGGCGTTTCGCAGCATCGCCGCGACCCGTTGGCGCTCGAAGGCAATAGTGCTGCCCTCGGGGTCGTGCTCGTCGTCGGTACTCGCCACTGAGAGCCTCGATGATGGTGACAACGCGAGCCCGCTCGTCATGCAGTCGATCCGTGTCCGACACGGCTTCGTTCTACCCAGTGGCCGGCTACCACGCGCGCTGCATCCCAACCCCACACTTGACGCAAACGAGAGGCCACACATGAAGATCGGAATCACCATCGACTGCCCAGACCCCGACCAGCTGGCCGCCTTCTGGGAGAAGTTTCTCGGCTACGTGCGACGTCCGGACCGTGGAGGCGGGCCGTACGTCACTATCGACCGGCCAGACGGTACCGACGGGCCGCCGCACCTGACCTTCCAGAGAGTTCCTGAAGCGAAGGCCACCAAGGTCCGCACGCACCTCGATTACATCAGTGCCCCTCGGTCGCATGCGCCCGGCCCGGCGGCACGCAATTGCCGTTAGGAATGGTTGGCGCGACAACAACGGCTTGAGAGGAAGCCGGAAACAACCGCATGAGCGGGAACAGCTAGCTCGCCTTCCCGACCCGGAACTTCGGCGGGTTCACGAGAGCGGGCACCTCAAGCTTCGCAACCCGTTGTAAATCAACGTCGACGCCGCGCAGGGACGCGAGCACGTCGAGCGCACCGCCCGGGATCTTGACCCCACCTTCGAGTGTGGCCGCGGGCCCAATCGCCGCAACCGTGTAGGGGGCGGCAATGGAGATGCCGTCGATGGTTATGCGCTCGCCATTTTCGCCGAACGCTGACGCAGCACCGATCCGTCTTCCGTTGATCGCGAGCGCCTCGGCGCCTGCGTCGCGCAGCTCGGCCACGACGTCAATAAGCGTGTCGTAGAGCACAGCGCCTTCGGGATCGGCAATGCGCAGCGTGAGACCCGGGCCGTTCACCGGCACGGTGCCGGCCAGGACCTGCAGCGCGCGGAGCTGCGCGGCGGCCGCGGCGGCCGACGCGGAGTCCTGCTGCTGGGTGTTCTGGAGCTGCACTAGTTGCAACTTGAGCGTGGAGATCTCATCGCGGAGCGCGTCTGCTTCGGTCGTAAGCCCGGCGAGGATACGCGTCAGATCGCCCTCGTTCTCGGCCTCGAGTCGCTGGCGAAATGCCTCGGATCCGCGGAGTTGGCCCACGAGCAAAAATCCCACAAGGCCCGTGACGCTCAGGACAAGCAGGAGCGAGCCGAGCCGTCGCGAAGTGGTGCGCCCGCCCGGAGTCGGCTCGTCACCCGTGGGCGCCGTAGTAGCGGTCATCTGCTACCCGCCGAAGACGCGGCGGCGCAGCGCCGCGACGTTCTGGAAGATGCGAACGCCGAACACCACAACAACGGCGGTGACGAGATCGACCCCGAGCTGGTCGCCGACCCACACGATCGCAATCGCCACGAGGGCATTGGCGGCGAAGGCCACCACGAAGATCCGATCGTTAAAGGTGTGCTCGAGGTAGGCGCGGAGGCCGCCAAGGGACGCGTCGAGCGCCGCCACAACCGCCATCGCCACGTAGCGACCCAACTCCTGCGAGACCGTCGGGTGCACGGCGAACGCGAACAGCGCTCCGATGAGAAGGCCAAGGAGCGCGAACATCTATCCCGCGCTCCCCGGGTTGGCGACGTCGATGCCGGTCCGACCGGTGAAGGGTTCGACTGTGAGCTTGTCGACCTGCGCGGTGGAGAAACCGAGTCCGAACAGCGTGCGCCACCGGCGCATCCGGCGGGCGATATCGGTCTGTGCGAACCGCTCGCCTTGGGCGCCGACCGCCTCAAGGCGATAGGGCGGCGATAGCGGACGGAAGTTCACGACCACCGTCTCGCCCGCGGCGCGTATCGAGGTGGTAGCCACGATGCGGTTGCCGTTGAGCGCAACGGCCTCGGCCCCCGAGGCCCACAACGCATTGACGAGCAGCTGCAGGTCGACATCAGAGATCCGGTAGGCACCGGCCTCCTGCACGTCGACTGGGATCGATTCGGCATCGTGAAGTTTGACGCGGAGGCCCGGGCCCTTAACCGTCGACGCTCCGGCTTGGGCCGCGAGCACAGCCGCGTCCCGCGCGCGGGTGGTGCTGGCGCGGTCGTCGCGATTACGGGCGGACTCTTCTTTGCGCAGTTGCCCGCGCAGGTCGCGGACGGCGCCGTCGAGGTCGTTGATCTGTGAGCGCCGTTCCTGGATCAGTGAGATCAGCCGCTCCTTGCGTGGCGCCTCCGCCACGCGGGTCGCAGACGCGGTGCGCGCCGCCGTCACCAAGAGAAAGCCGAGCAACGCAAGAACGAGGAAAAGTGCCGGGGAAGTTTTACGGGGCACGGCGCAAAAGCTAGTTGCCGTTCAACGCAGTAGTTGCCGGATTCGGCGCGCATATTCCTGCGCTCGCGCCGTGGCCTCCAGCGCGGTCGGCGCCTCGGCCGATACATGGGTCGCGGGCTCTTCGGGATCAGGAACGATCAGCACCCACCCGTCGTCGAGCACGATCTTCACGCCGTCGATGAGGTCAAGGGCGCGGTCGTTGTTGCGCTCGACCATTTCGCGCATCACCGCGCCCTTGCGTTCCCACGGGGTCACCACGACCTCTTCCGCGATCGATGGCGACGCCACCGTCTTCACGAGCGCCGAGAGCGCCTCACCCGACGTGGCGACGTGGTTAAGCACATGCAGCAGCGCAGCAACACCGTCGAAGGCGGGCAGAAACTGCGGCAGGGCGACCCCACCTCGCCGGTCAGCCGCCAGCCACGCCGAGGCGGAGTGCGCTTCGTCGAGCAGGCTCGCCGGCGAGCGCTTGGTCCACACGATGTCGATTCCACCCTCCTTGGCGATGGTCACCGCGTCCGACGGCGTGTCCACCGGGAGGGCAACCGGCCCCTGGCCTGCCCGGGCGGCAATGGAGAGAAACACGAGCTGGGTCTGCTCGCCGGTCAACACCTTGCCGGTGTCGTCGACGAGCACGATGCGTTCACCTTCGGGCGACAGCACGGCGCCAACATCGGCGCCCGAGGACCGCACCAGCGAGGCGACGTTTGCCGCGTGCGCCTCGGCGTCGAAGGTCGCTGAAGCAGCAGTGGCGGTGTAGGGGTTCACGACCAGGACGTCCCCGCCCACCTTGGCCAGCACGCTGGGCAACACGAGGCTGGTCGCTCCGTACGCGAGGTCGAGGACGATCTTGAGCCGGCGCTCAGAGAGCGCCTGCATGTTCACGGTCTCGATCAGCGCAGCGGTGTATTGCTCAATGGCACGCGGCGCGAACCCGATGTCGCCGATTTCGCCCGCCACCACCCGGCGAAAGTCCTCGCGGTGATAAAGGCGCTCGATCTTTCGCTGATCGGCCTCGGCGAGGTCGATGCCGTTCTCGTCAAAGAACCGGATAGTCACCTTCTCCGGATCGTCGGCCGAGAGCCGCACCGTGATCGACCCGGCCTGGCGCTGGCTGCGGGCGTGGAAGCGCCCGAGCGGCGCAGTGGCGA
Organism: Acidimicrobiales bacterium; assembly: GCA_046594835.1. GTDB lineage: Bacteria > Actinomycetota > Acidimicrobiia > Acidimicrobiales > JACCXE01 > JACCXE01. Next base: position 19,706 of record JBKJQZ010000235.1, read on the forward strand.
GTTCGAGGTCATCGACGTTGACGCCGCCGGCGTTGAGGCCGACGATGAGGGCGCGTTTGAGCATGCGCCCGGCTCGACTCGAGTCGCGCGATGCCGTGACCCACGAGCCCTTCTTGAGCCCCGACGCGTAGGCCTTCGCGACGCGCATAGCGAGCTCCGGAGAGAGGTCGACATTCGCAAGGCCGGTGATGCCGTCGCGTCCGAACAGGCTGCGGGCGCCCCGGGATTCCCACACGAGCGATGCGTTGACCGTCGCGCCGGGTTCGACCGTCTTGAAGGGGTAGATCTTCACCCCCTGGTTCACCACTGCGTGGTCGCCGACGTAACACTCCTCCCCGAGTACGACGTCTTCCTCGCATCGGGCGCCGTAACGCAGGTCGCCGCGACGACCAACGATGGTCCCCCTCAGCCGCACCGCGCGCCCGATGTGGGTGTTGTCGTGCACCACGGAGCGCTCGATGACGGCTTCGGCACCGACGCGCACGTTGTCACCAAGCACGGTGTAAGCACCGAGACGGGCGCCGGCCGCGATCGTGCAGTCGTGGCCGATCAAACAGGGCCCATCAACACGCGCGTCGGGGTGAACCGAAGCGCCTTCGCCCACCCACACGTGGTCGGAGACCTCGAAGCCGGGGAGCTGAAGGGCGACCGTCCGGTCGAGGGCGTCTTTATGCGAGCCGAGGTAGGACTCCAGCGTGCCGACGTCCTCCCAATAGCCATCTACCACGGCGCCGTAGAGCGCCTTGCCGTCTTCGAGTAGCCGCGGGAACACGTCGCTCGAGAAATCAACCGACCCCGCCCCGATGTAATCAAAAATCTCGGGCTCGAGGACGTAAATCCCGGTGTTGATCGTGTCGGAGAACACCTCACCCCAGGTGGGCTTCTCCAAGAAGCGCTCGATCCGGCCTTCGGCGTCGGTAATGACGATGCCGAACTCGACCGGGTTCTCCATGGATTTGAGCGCGATCGTGGCGACCGCACCGCGCCGTTCATGTTCGGCAACAACCGCCGCAAGGTCGATGTCGGTGAGCACGTCGCCCGAGATCACGAGGAAACGCTCGTCGAGTTCGGCCTTCGCGTTGGCGACGGATCCAGCCGTCCCCAGGGGGGTGTCTTCGGTTGCGTACTTGATGCTGACGCCGAACTCAGAGCCGTCACCGAAGTACGTGCGAATGTGCTGGGCCAAGAACGCGACCGTGACCACGATGTCGGTGAAGCCGTGCTCGCGAAGCAGCGTCACCACGTGCTCCATCATCGGAATGTTGGCAATGGGCAACATCGGCTTGGGGGTCGACAACGTGAGGGGCCGAAGCCGGGTGCCCTCACCGCCCGCCATGATTACGGCCTTCATCTGGTCTTGACTCCTTCGGCGGCCTGCGCCGCCCGTCCTTCGTTGATCGCCTTGCGCGCATCAGGGATATACAGCGCGGCGGCGATGTAACCAAACACCAAACCGGGAATTGTGGCGATCCAGGCGCACACTTCGGCTTGATCGGCCCACGACACGTCGGCCTTCGCCACGAGGAAGAGCGGGAAGGCGATCAGCAAGCCGAAGGTCCCGGCTTTACCAAACCAACGCACATCCATCCGACGCGCGCCCGCGGCTGCGAGCGCGAGCGCGGCAACGGCGATCGCGCCCTCCCGGAATAGCGCGAGGGCGATCACCCATACCGGCGCGGCGTGGTCGAAGTAGATGCCCCCTACTCCCACAAGTAGCAGGAGCCGGTCCGCCGTCGGATCAAGAATCTTGCCCAACTCCGATACTTGGCCGAAACGGCGCGCGATGTACCCATCAACGAAGTCCGTGGCGCCGAGCACGGCCAGCAAATACGCCGCACCGGCCCGGTTCTCCCGGCCGAAGAGCAGGTACAAAAACAGCGGCATGCAGAGCAGACGCACGAACGAGATGACATTCGGCACCGTGAGGATCGCCGTCGACGCCGCGTCATGGACCTCGTTGAGGTCGGTTCGGGCTGCCACGGGGCAAGGCTACGGCGTGAACTCCGCGCGAGATGTCAAGTTCTGGGGCGTTGGTACCGATAGAAGGACTTAGGAATGACGAAACGCGCTCGCGACCTGCACGACGACCCGCTTTCGGCGGCGTCACTCGGACTCGTCGCGCTCGGTATTGACCGCGCTCGGCGCATCGATGTCCTCGAAGTCCTGGCCTGTCTCATCGACCACGCCGATTTCACCGGGAGCGTGGTGCTCGACCAGGAACTGTTCTTCCGCGAAGAGGCCCTCGGGGTCAACAAATGCCTGGACGCCTACGCGATCCTCGAACAGCTCGACGTGGTGAGCCGCACCGATCAGGGCTGGACCATCGCAGACTTTCGCTGGCACGCGGGTCCCGTGGGTGAGACCGAAGCGTCAGTCGCCGTGCTGCGCAAGCACCTCGCGTCAGTAGGCGTCAACGCATCCGACAAAGAGCTCGCCGATGTCGCGTTCGAGCACGCACCGGTCGGGGCTGCGGTTGCCGTCACCGCTCCCGTTATCGCGCTCACCCGATGGCGCCGGGCGGTTCCCGTTGCGGCCGGCATCGCAGCGTCCGCGGCCGCGATCGTCGGCATCTCGCAGTTCGTGCCCCAGGCTGCGGTGACGGGCCGGAACGCGGCGCTCACCGCCGCTGCGCCTACGTCCGCAGCCCGGAGCACGACAGCCCGCGCCGCCGGTGGTAGCGCCGGCGCGGGCGATCAGTCCGGGTCGAATGCCGCCCCGAAAGTCACCTCCGCCCTCGCCGCGACTGCAACCACCAACGCAACCGGGCCCGGCATCGCCTGCCTCGTCCCGAAGGTCGCGAGCACCATCACCTCGATCGAGGTTGTGCCCCTGGCGCTCGCTGGCAACAACGGACAGACCATCTGGGCGGCGGTGATCAAGGGCACCACCACGTTGACCGACTCGGAGTCTTCGCTCGTGCTGCCGGCGCTCAACGTGGTCGCCCACGTGGCCGGCGGTGACACCGACCCGGTCCAGGCGACCCTCGCAGCACCGGTGCTGCTCCCGCACCAGGCCGCGGCGTTTAACGCCGTCATCGCGCTGGGCGACGCCGAGCCCACCAGCCCCGTTACCGCCACCGCGGCGGCGATGGGCATGCCGACGTGTTGACCCGCGACTGAGTCCGGCTCCTCGCTTAGTACCCTGGTGCACGATGTTGGGGCACCGGTGGGTTCGTGCGGTTGCAGTTGTTCTGACCCTGAGCTTCGGGCTCGGTGCCTGCAAAGCCGAACCGCACCTCGTGGCCTACACGCCTCCCCGGCCGACCACGAGCGCTCCCCAAACCACCGTTCCGGCGCCGTTGCCGGTGGTACCCGACGGGGTTCCTGCGCCCACCAAGCTCGCGCTGCTCGCGTTGACCACTGAAGCCGCGGTCAGCGTGCACCCGGCGCCCGGCGATAACGCCGTAGTGAAGATGCTGAGTAACCCGACCATCGAGCGCCAACCGCTGGCGATGCTCGTAGTGGACCGCCAGGACGACTGGCTGCAGGTGCGTTATCCGGAGCGGCCGAACGGTTCGCTGGGCTGGGTCCGCGCCGCCGAGGTCACCCTGACGCCGCTCACCAACCGCATCGTCATCAGCATCGCCAACCGCAGCCTGCGCGTACTCGACCCAGCCCAACAGGTGTTGTACGAAACCAACGTCGCGGTCGGCAAGCCCGCTACGCCCACCCCGTTGGGGCGCTTCTACGTGGATATCTGGCTGCCGAATCCTGGTAACCCCTACGGGCGCTTCATGCTCAGCATCGGCGGATTCTCCGAGGTGCTACGCAGCTTCGGCGGCGGCCGCGGCCAGATCGCAATGCACGGGTGGTCCGACCCATCGGTGATGGGAAAGAACGTGTCGAATGGCTGTGTGCGCATGCGGAACGAAGACATCGTGCGCGTGTCGCAGCTCGCCCCGCTCGGGACGCCCGTCGAAATTATTGCCTAGCGGGATCGTCGGTTAGTCGGCGATGGCGGGATACACGAGTGAGCGCAGCTGGCCGCGGAAGTTGAACGTGCCCGACGGCATCAGCTGGGTCATGAACACCACCGTAAGGTCTTCGGTGCGGTCGACCCAGAACGCAGTCGACGCCGCGCCACCCCAGTAAAAGTCGCCAGCTGAGCCAACCTGCTGCGTCTCGACCGGGCCAAGACCCACGGCCATCGTGAGCCCAAACCCGACGCCTTCGAAGCCGGTCTCGCCGTAGCCGCCCGGCACGGCAAAGGATGCGAGCTCGGCGCCGCCCGGGAGGTGGTTGAGCGACATCAGCTCCACGGTTTTGCGGCCCAGGATGCGCACGCCGTCGAGTTCGCCGCCGTTCACCAGCATCTGGGTAAAACGCAGATAGTCAGCGGTAGTGCCCGCGAGCCCGCCGCCGCCCGAGAGGAACTTCGGGTGCTGGAGGTAGCTCGACTGCTCGGGGTCTTCGAGGAGCCGCAGCTCCTTCTTGGGCGTGCGGATGTAATTGGCCGAGAGTCGCCCAGCGTCGGCGGCCTTCACGCTGAAGCCAGTGTCGACCATGCCAAGCGGAGCGAAGATGTGTTCCTCGAGGTACGCATCGAGCGACTGGCCCGACATCAGCTCAACAAGGCGACCGCAGATATCGGTCGACAGGCCATAGAGCCAACTCGTACCGGGGCTGAACTCGAGCGGCTTGTCGGCGAGAATCGTGACCATGTCGGCGAGGGTGCCGTCGCGTCCGCCCCGCACCGTGATCATTGCGGGCATGAACTTGTCCATCGTCAGAGGCGGCTCGATCCCCCACCCGAGACCCGTGGTGTGCATGAGGCAGTCACGCACGGTCATCGGCCGATCGGGATCAACTAGGCCATTGGGCGTGCGGACCTTGAGACCCTTCCACTCGGGGATCCAACGGTGTACCGGGTCGTTTAGCTGAAAGACGCCCTGCTCGTAGAGCTGCATCAGCGCCACGCCGACGATCGGCTTGGTCATTGAATACAGGCGCCAAATCGTGTCCTCCGCAACGGCGCGGTTGCGCTCGCGGTCCATCAGACCGAAGGACTTGAAGTAGCCGAGGGCGCCGTGACGCGTGACCGCAATTTGGCAGCCGGCGATCTTGCCTGGCTCGATGTAACGGCTCATGAAGTGAGCATCGATGCGCGCCAGTTGCCCCGCGTCGAGTCCTGCCGCGTCTGGATCGACCTTCATTGCTTCCCCCTAAGGCTTGGTAGTCCGGAACTTAGCGAACGGCCTTCGGCGTACACCCGCAAACACGATAAAACCTCGTGTTGTGTTCACACGCGTGCGATGGGCGCTGCTCGGCGTCTTTGTAGTCGCCACACTCGTTCCCGTTAACCCGTCGCCGCCGGTCTTCACGCGCCCCAACGTTCTGATCATCGTCACCGACGACCAGCGCGTCGATCAGATGCGGGTGCTTCCTCGGACCAACGGGTTGTTCAAGTCGGGCGGGGTCACGTTCTCCAACGCCTACGCCGCGACGCCGTTGTGCTGCCCGTCGCGCGCGTCGATATTTAGCGGACAGTACGCCCACAACCACGGCGTGCATGGCAACACGATTCCCGACGTCGATCATCTTGACCTGAGCCACACTCTGCAAAAGGCGCTCCACGTGGCGGGATACCAGACCGGGATCGCTGGCAAGTTCTTCAACGGGTGGGACCTCAACCGCGACCCGCCCGACTTCGACCGCTGGGCAATCATGAAAGGCGGCTACACGAACACCACTTTCAACCTTCAGGGGCGAGTCACAGCCGACACGGGCTACAGCACGGATTTCGTGAGTAACCAGGCCAAATCGATGCTCGACCAGTTTCAGTCCACAGCCAACACGGGCAAGCCCTGGTTTCTCTACGTTGCGCCGTTCGCCCCGCACTTTCCGTACACCGCGAACCCGGCCGACATACGTGCAGACGTCGGCTCAATGGTTGATCATCCTTCACTGCACGAGTCCGACACGCGTGACAAGCCGCCCTGGATCAGTCGGTACTCGGCCCCCGACCTTGGGCGAACGCCTTCACAGGTTTGGCAGTTGCAGGCACGCGCGCTGCTACAGGTTGACCGCCTAGTGCAACGCCTCTTCGACAACACGAAAGACGCGCAGGACACGCTTGCCATCTTCGTGTCCGACAACGGCTATCTGCTCGGCGAGCACGGCATCAGTGAAGACACGCGGCTGCCCTACGCCGAGTCAGCCCGCGTGCCGATGCTCCTGCGCTGGCCGCGTCGACTCAGCGGACACAGCACGAATACCCGGCCCGTGATGAACCTCGACATCACTGCGACCGTCGCCCAAGCAGCCCGCTTGCCCGCAACCAACTTGCCACTCCTCGACGGCCGTTCACTGTTGAGCGCGTACCGGCGCAGCACCGTCTTTCTCGAGGGATTTGCGACGAAGGAGAACCCGAAGGACCCCGGATTTCCTGCGTGGTCCTCGATCATCCGGAACGGGTTCCAGTACACCGAGTGGACCGGCCCGAAGGGAAATCTGGCGTTTCGGGAGCTCTACAACGAAGCGTCAGACTCCGCGCAGACCACCAACCTGTTTTGGCGAGCGCCGGGAGCTGCCGGGCGGATCGCAGCGCCGTATGCCGGCGACCTCGCCAGCTTGCGAAGCTGCCGCGGGATCCGAGGAACCAATCCGTGCCCGTAGCGACGGGCTCTTTGTCGGGTCGGGGAGATTTGAACTCCCGATCTCTTGACCCCCAGTCAAGCGCCTTACCAAGCTAGGCCACGACCCGTTTTACCGAGTCGGCAGGCTACCAAGCGGAGGCGCACGACACGCGATCAGCGTAGATAGTGGACGAGCCAGCCGATCCCCTGGACCGCGCGCCACCCGAGGTACACCGCCGCGGAACCCACGAGAACCTTGAAGTGCCAGGGAGACCGGGCGGGTTGGGTGATCACGCGATCACATACCGGGCACTCACCGCCTCTTCCCATTGACGGCGGATTGAAGAAGCGGGCGCAGTTCTCACACCACGGCACAGCTGGTATCTATTCCGCGAGGCGCGAACGAGGCCCAGCACGTCCCACATTGCTCGCTACGGGCCGACCAATAATCGCAGCCAAGAGGCCGTTGACCGCGAGGAGTGCATCGAGGCTCACGCCGGTGCGGATCCCGATGTCATCGAGCACGTGGACGAAGTCTTCGGTCGCGAGGTTGCCGCTCGCTCCTGCGGCGAAGGGCGAGCCGCCGAGGCCGCCGATCGACGTGTCGAACCGGTCAATCCCCCGCTGAAGGGCGGCGTAGGCGTTCAGCAAGGCGGTACCGCGGGTTTCGTGCAGGTGCAGGCCCACGTCGTTGCCCGTCTCGTCGATCACGTCGTCGACGCGGCGCGGCGTGGCCATACCGGTGGTGTCCGCAAGGGTGACAGCCGTCGCTCCCGCGTCCCACGCCTCGCGCACGAGACCGCCGACGGCATCAGGGCTGATCTCGCCTTCATAGGGCGATCCGAAGCAGCAACTGATCACAACGTCCACCGGCACGCGCTCGTCCACGAAGCCGATGATCTCCTCGACCGAGGCCATTGATTCGGCGAGGGACCGTTTCGTGTTTTTCTGGCTGTAGACCTCCGACGCCGACATCGTGACGGTCAGCCCGTCAACCCCAGCGTCGAAGGCGGCTTCGGCCCCGCGCAGGTTCGGGACGAGCGCGAAGTAGCTGACGTTCGGCGCGCGGGTGATGCCGGCCATCACCTCGGCCGCGCCCGCCATCGGCGGGACTGCCTTTTCGGAGACGAACGACACCGCCTCGATGGTTGCTACGCCGGTGTAGCTGAGCGCGTCAATCAGCGCGATGCGCTCGGCCACCGAGACCGGAGCCTCCGCTTGCAGGCCGTCGCGTGGACCGACCTCGCGGAGGAACACTTCGAAGGGCAGGTTCATCGCCGCGCCTCAGGCACCCTTGCGACGCACACGCAGCTTCAAGGGCGACGGGCCGAAGTCGAAGTGCTCGCGGATCTTGCGCTCCAAGTAGCGGAGGTAGGGAGCAGGGATGGTCTTGTTGGTGAACAGCGTAAAAGTCGGCGGATCTGATGCACCTTGGGTCGCATACAGGATGCGCACGCCCGGTTGCGGGTGCGCGGCCTGCGCGCCCTGGATCACGAGGTTGAGCTCGCGGGTTGGTACACGCCGGTGATACGCGGTCACTGCTTCGTGCAGCGCGGGCATCAATTTGTGCGCGCCGAGGCCCGTCTTGGCGCTCAGCTTCAGCACAGGCGCGTAGGAGAGGAAGGGCAGCTTCCCGTGCACATCACCGGTTACGGCGGCGCGTTGCTCGGCGTTGAGCAGTTCCCACTTGTTGAGCACGATCACGATGGCGCAACCGCTCGCGTCAACGCGCTCAGCGAGGCGCTGGTCCTGGTTCGTGATGCCTTCCGTGGCGTCGAGCAACATGATCGCCACATCGGCTCGGTCGATCGCGGCGAGCGAACGCACGAGCGAGAAGTACTCGCTGCTCTCGTCGATCTTGCTCTTGCGGCGCATGCCTGCGGTGTCGACGATGCGCATCGGACCTTCGTCGGTATCGATCACCGTGTCGATCGCGTCGCGGGTTGTACCAGGCATGTCGTGGACGATCGAACGCTCGTCGCCAGCGAGCCGGTTAAACAGCGTGGACTTCCCGACGTTGGGTCGCCCGACGATCGCGACCGAAATGATCGAGGCGTCCTCGTCCATCCCCGGTAACACGGGGTCGTCGTTGTCGTGCAGGAAGGGGTTCTCTTCGCCCGCGGCTTCCAGCGCGCGGGTCAGCACCTCGTCGAGCATGTCGCCTGAACCACGACCGTGCAGTGCGCTAATCGCCAGCGGGTCGCCGAGACCAAGCGAGAGGAACTCCCAGATCTCACGTTCGCGATTTTCACCGTCGACTTTGTTCGCAACTACTACGATCGGTGTGTTGCGCTTGCGTAGCCACGCCGCCACCTCTTCATCATCGCCGGTGATGCCAACCGTGACGTCGACCACGAACAACACGAGGTCGGCCTCGTCCACGGCCTTTTCGGCCTGACGACTCACCTTGGCGTCGAGGGCCGTACCTCCCGTCATCCACCCGCCGGTGTCAACGAGCGTAAAAGGGATGCCGTTCCACTCGGCTTCGACGACCTTGCGGTCGCGGGTCACGCCAGGGCGCTCCTCCACGATGGCTTCGCGTCGACCGAGGATGCGGTTTACGAGCGTGGATTTACCCACGTTGGGCCGCCCAACGATCGCGACGATGGGTTGACGGTTCATCCGGCGAGTGCCTTTCGAAGTGAGGCGCCGTCGGTGGGCACGACCTCAACCGTTACCGGTAGGTCGGCCAACGCAACGCCATCGAGGAACTTGCCGTTGGACAAGCACACATCTGGGAGGAGAAAGCGGCGGGCGGGGCCGTCGCCGGCAACAACCTTGGCTACGTCGTCACCCGCAAGAAGACCGGCCACGCCGATGTTGCCGCCGAAATAATCGTTGCGCACGACGCGCACCTCGACGTCTGCGTAGCCGTTGGCATCAAGGAGCGGCCGCAGGACCTCGGCGCCGTAGCTGCCGGTGAGGATCGTGACGGGAGCGTTCTTGCGCGGCAGGAAGCGAATCTCGCCGCTCGTGCGCGGACCTCGGTACGCCTCGAACTCGCTGCTCTTAAATTCACTGCCGTCCACGGATTGGAAGAACCCACCCGTCGCTTCGGGAGCGAGACGGCCGTCCCACTCCTCCACAAATCGCGCCGCCATGCCGATCCCGTTTTCGTGTTGCGAAAAGTCGTCGTAGTCGTGTGCGCTCGGGAACGGTCGCCCCGCGAGCACGTAGTACTCGTCCGCTGCGTAAGCGACGCGTCGACCCGTCGCTCGCATGAAGTCATGCTGCGCAGCGTGCACGGCGTCGACCACGAACGCGGCTTCCTCACGCGTGTGGGAACGCAGCGACGCCTCGGTGGAGTACCGAGAAATGCCGAGGGGCACCGCCGCGCACGTTGTGATTTCGGGGTACTCGTCGAGCAGGCCGGTCAAGGTGTCCACCAACGCGTCGCCGTCGTTAACACCCGGGCACACGACGATCTGGCCGTGGACCTCGATGCCCTCGTCAAGCAGCGCGCGCAGCCACCGCAGGCTCGTCGCGCCGCGACGATTGCGCAGCATGCGCGAGCGCAACTCCGGGTCCGTCGCATGGATGCTCACATACAGCGGTGCGAGGCCTTCGTCTATGACGCGCTCAAGGTCGGATTCGGTGAAGCGCGTGAGGGTGGTGAAGTTTCCGTACAGGAACGACAGCCGATAGTCGTCGTCTTTTACGTACAGGCTCGGGCGCAGACCCTTGGGCAACTGGTAGATGAAACAGAACTCGCAGTGGTTGTCACAGGTACGCACCTGGTCGAACAGCGCGCTCGACACTTCAGCACCCAAAAGTTCGCCCGCATCCTTGACCACCGTTATGACGCGTTCGAGCCCGCCTCGGCGCACTTCCATTACTGGGTCGGCGTCGTCGGTAAGAAGGCGGTATTCAATGATGTCGCGAGGGACCTGACCGGCGATGGCGACGATTTCGTCACCGGGCGCCAATCCGGCCCGAGCAGCTGGCGACGCAGGGTCGACAGCCACCACTACGGGCGCTGACATGGAATACAGGCTACAGCCCGTAGCCTGTATCTATGAGTGTCGACCGAGTCTTGCTTGCTGCGCCGCGTGGGTTCTGCGCCGGCGTAGAGATGGCGATCAAGGCCTTGGCGTGGATGGTTCGGGTCTTTGACGGGCCGGTGTACTGCTACCACGAGATCGTGCACAACCAGGTCGTGGTCGAGCGCTTCAAGGCGCAGGGCGTCATCTTCGTGAACGACATCTCGGAGGTTCCCGAGGGGTCACCGGTGATGCTCAGTGCCCACGGCTCGGCCCCCGAGGTTGTGGCCGCAGCCCGGGCAACGGGCGGCGTGGTCGTCGATGCGGTCTGTCCGCTCGTCACGAAGGTGCACCACGAGGTCCGCACCCGCGCCGGCAAGGGCTACACGGTTGTGTACGTCGGCCACGCGGGGCACGACGAGGCTGTGGGCACGATGGCGGTCGCGCCCGAGTCGGTCGCCCTCGTGCAATCGGCGGCCGACGTCGCGACCCTGCCCGACTTCGCTCAGCCGGTGGCGCTGCTCGCGCAGACCACGCTCAGCCACGACGAGTGGTCCGGGGTGAAAGACGCAGTGCAGGCACGCTGGCCCGACGTTTGGCAGCCCGGCCGCAGCGACCTCTGCTTCGCCACGACGAACCGCCAGACCGCACTCCGCGCCATCGCCGTCAAGTC
>JBKJQZ010000311.1:0-18492 GCA_046594835.1 Acidimicrobiales bacterium
CCAATGACGATGCCCGGACGCGCCGTGTGTGAGATCGATACGCAAGTGATCACGCGTGCGCTCAACTTCGATACGGCTGACCGCGGCGCGCTCGAGCTGCTTGCTCAGGTAGTCGCGGATCTTCCAGTCCTCGATCACGTACTCGCGGTACTCGCGATCGGCGAACCAGCGGCTCTTCCAGTCGGTGGTGACACCGAGGCGGAAGCCGTACGGATTTACTTTTTGTCCCACTATTCGGCTTCCTTCTCATCGGCGGCTGGCTGTTCGGCCGGCGCTTCCGCAGCCGCCGCTTCGATTACGTCTTCGACCGCTTCCGCGGCCTCGTCGGCAAGGGGGCTGGCTTCGATTACTGGGGTCTCTTCCACGACGATCGCCTCGACCAGCTCTTCAGGAGCGTGGTCGTGGTCATCGCCGTGATCGTGATCGTGCGTGTCGCCCGACGCGGCGCGAGAAGCCTGCACGCGTGCACGGCGACCGCGCTCGGCGTTGGCGCCACTGCGACGAGTGCGACGGTCGGCCTGGGCGGCCTCGTCCTTCGCCTTGAGACGAGCGAGCTTGTCTTCGGGCAGACGGCTCACGATGACCGTGATGTGACACGTGCGCTTGAAGATCTTGCCGGCGCGTCCACGCGCACGGGGCTTGAAACGCTTCTGCGTACGAGCTTCGTCAGCGAAGCACGCCGACACGAACAACTCTTCGCCGTTCATCTCGTCGTTGTGCTCCGCGTTGGCGATTGCGCTGTCAAGCAGCTTGCCGACAGTGGTCGCGGCGTCGCGCTCGCAGAACTCGAGCACGTCACGCGCCGAGCGGACGTCGAGGCCGCGGATGAGGTCGAGGACGACGCGCACCTTGCTGGCCGAACCCGGGCAGTTGCGCAGGACGGCGCGGGTGCCTTCGCGCTCGTTGGTCTTGGTACCAAAAGCCATCGGTTACCGCCGACCCTGGCGCTCTTGGCCCGCGTGAAAGCGGAAGGTGCGGGTGGGGGCGAACTCGCCCAGCTTGTGACCGACCATCGACTCGGTGAGATAGACGGGCACGTGCTTGCGGCCGTCGTGCACCGCGATCGTGTGCCCGACCATGTCAGGGATGATCGTGGAGCGACGGCTCCAAGTCTTGATGACCTTCTTGTCGTTGTTCGCGTTCAGTGCGTCGACCTTCTTGAGCAGATGGCCGTCGACGAACGGACCCTTCTTAAGACTGCGTGGCATGTCCTACCTACCTCCGCGCCCCGCGCCCACGGCGCCGGCGGATGATCATCGAATCGGAATCGTTGCGGCGCGCACGCGTGCGCCCCTCGGGCTTGCCCCACGGCGAGACCGGGTGACGACCACCGGAGGTCTTGCCTTCGCCACCACCATGCGGGTGGTCGACGGGGTTCATGGCGACGCCACGGGTCTGGGGGCGCTTGCCCTTCCAGCGGCTGCGGCCGGCCTTGCCAACCTTGATGAGCTCGTGCTCGGAGTTGCCGACTTCGCCCACCGTGGCGCGGCAGTCGATCGGCACCCGACGCATTTCTGAGCTCGGGAGACGCAGCGTCGCGAAGGAACCTTCCTTCGCCACGAGCTGCACGCTCGCGCCGGCGCTGCGGGCCATCTTGCCGCCCGCACCCGGGTACAGCTCGACGTTGTGAATGACGGTACCGACCGGGATGTAGCGCATCGGCAAAGCGTTGCCCGGGCGGATTTCGGCGCCCTGGCCGTTCTGCAGCGTGTCGCCAACATTCATGTTCTTGGCCGCCAGGATGTAGCGCTTCTCGCCGTCGGCGAAATGCAGCAACGCGATGCGGCAGTTGCGGTTGGGGTCGTATTCGATCGTCGCGACCTTGGCGGGGATACCGTCCTTGGTGCGCTTGAAGTCGACCACGCGGTACTGCTGCTTGTGGCCACCGCCGCGGTGACGCGACGTCTTGCGGCCATAGCTGTTTCGACCACCGGTGCGCGGCTTGGGCTCGAGAAGGGACTTCTCGGGCGTGGTTGAGGTGATCTCCTTGAAGTCGGAGACCGACATGAACCGACGGGCCGGGCTGGTGGGCTTGCGCTTGCGGAGTGCCATTGCTCTAACCCTCGAACATCTCGATGCGATCGTCGCCCGCGAGGGTGACGATGGCGCGCTTGGTATCTGGGCGCTTGCCGAAGGTGAAGCTGCGGCGGTTGCGCTTGCGCTTGCCCTGGCGATTCAGGGTGTTCACCTTGGCCACCTTGACGTTGAAGATCGCCTGAATCGCATCGCGAATCTCAGGCTTCGACGCGTCGGGGTGCACAACGAAGGTGTAAACGCCGTTGTCGAGCAGTCCGTAGGACTTCTCGCTCACAACCGGCTTGATGATGACGTCGCGTGGATCTCTCAACTGTCCGCCTCCGGCGACTGGGCTGCCACCGGCGCGGGCGAGTCAGCGGTTTCTTTACCTTTGGGGAGGGTTTCGTTCGTGAAGACCACCCAGTCGTTGCACAGCACGTCGTAGGTGTTGAGCTCGCCCTGCAGCATCACCTGGACCTCGGGGAGGTTGCGGAAGGACTTGTACGCGTCTTCGTCCTCACGACCAATGACCACCAACACTCGATCGCTCACGCCCAGCGCCTTGAGGGCGGTAACCGCTGACTTGGTCGAGGGCTTGGCGAAGTTCCAGCCGTCGATGACGACGACCTTGCCTTCGGCGGCACGGTCAGACAGAGCCGACTTGAGCGCCAAGGCGATCATTTTCTTCGGGGTCTTCTGGTTGTACTTGCGCGGCTTCGGGCCAAGCGCAACACCACCGCCGGACCAGATCGGCGAACGGCTTGAGCCGTGACGGGCGCGACCGGTGCCCTTCTGACGCCAGGGCTTCTTGCCGCCGCCGCGCACTTCAGCGCGGGTCAGGGTCGACTGCGTGCCCGACCGGGCCGCAGCGAGCTGCGCCGTGACGACTTGGTGCATTACCGGGACGTTGGGCTGCAGACCAAAGATCGAATCGGCCAGGGTGACGGTGCCGGCGCTTGCGCCAGACACGGTGCGGAGTTGCACGTCGGCCATTACTTACGCCCCCGAACTGCATCACGGATAAGGACGAGCCCACCGCGGGGCCCGGGAACATTGCCTTTGACCAGCAGCAATTCGCGTTCGGCATCGGCCTGCACGACCTCGAGGTTCAGCGTGGTCACCTGCTCGCCGCCCATACGGCCCGCCATCTTGGTGCCCTTGAACACGCGGCTGGGCGTGGCGCACGCACCGATCGAGCCCGGAGCGCGGTGCTTCTTGTGGGTACCGTGCGACGCGCCCTGGCCCTTGAAGTTGTGACGCTTCATGCCACCGGCGAAGCCCTTGCCCTTGCTGACGGCCGTGACGTCGATCTTGTCGCCCGCCGCCAGTACGTCGACGCCGATCTGCTGGCCTACTTCGTAGGCGCTCGAATCGTCGATGCGGAGCTCGATGAGGCGCTTGCCCGGCTCGACGCCGGCCTTGGCGAAGTGGCCGGTCTCGGGCTTGTTTACCCGGGAGGCCTTCACCTGGCCGTACGTCACCTGGACCGCGCTGTACCCGTCACGGTCAGACGTCTTGATCTGCACCACCCGGGCCGGAACGACGCGCAGCACGGTTACCGGCACCAGCCGGTGCTGCTCATCCCAGACCTGGGTCATGCCGACCTTTTCGCCGACGATCGCTTTGGTTGCCATTAACTCGGACCTTGTCTCTTCTCACGCGGACGCTCCGCTCGGGCAAGCCCAGAGCGGAGCGCTTATCTCGGTTGTGCCACGGGGTTCCGGGGTCCCGCTCACCACAACGGTGAGTGATTTCCCGGCGCCCGCGGACGTCGATTTGCGAACCGGACGAGATTAGCGTTTCTGAGGCGCTACGTAAAACGGAGGCTTAAAGCGACGCTCGGATGGGCACCAGCAGGCACTGTGAAACGTCATTTGCGCGCAACCCACGCCATTTGGGCAGTTCCTGTGTTTGCGGCGGTGTCGGTGGGATGGATTCGCCATGCCGTGCTCCCGCGCCGGCCCAAGGACGCCGAGACACCGCGCCCCAGCCGTGTCCGCGACGCGACGGCGAAGCCGTTGCCGACCGGAGCGGGTTTGACTTTGGTCGTGAACCCGGGCTCCGGGCCTGCGTTGGTGTCCGCCCCCACCGAACAACTCCGCCACGAGTTGCCAGACTCGACAATTCTCGAGTTGGGCGAGGGCGATGACCTCGCAGACCTATTGCGCGACAGCGGAGCGGTCGCCGTCGGGGCCGCTGGTGGCGACGGCACACTCGCCGCCGCAGCCCACGTCGCCATCGAACGCGACGCGCTGTTCGTAGCCGTCCCCGCAGGCACCTTGAACCACTTCGCCCGCGATCTCGGGCTCACGGGCGCCGACGACGCGATTCGCGCCGTACAACAAGGGTGCGCCGCGTCGGTAGACGTCGGCATGGCGGGCGACCGCATGTTTCTGAACACGTTGTCCTTCGGCGGCTATACCGCCGTTGTCGACGCCCGCGAACGCTACGAGTCCAAGATCGGCAAGTGGCCGGCGCTAGTGGTGGCGCTGGTGACAGAACTGCCCCGAATGGAACCACTCCACCTCACAATCGACGGACGGACCCTGCGCGTCTGGATCGCCTGGGTCGGAAACAACCACTATTCGCCCACCGGGCTCGCTCCCGCCTGGCGCGAAGCCATGGACGACGGCCTACTGGACATCCGCATCGCTACAGGCGCCAAGGCCTTCAGCCGCATTCGTTTCACCGCCGCGGCCCTGACGGGGCGGCTCCGCGATTGCTCGGTGTATGAGGAATGGACCGCCGCGTCCCTGGAGGTAGAGAGCGCCGAAGGCCCCCTACGACTGGCGGCCGACGGCGAGACCTTCGACGGCCCCTCACGCGTCAGCGTTTCGAAGCAGCCGAAGGCTTTGCGCGTGGCGTTGCCTTGTCCCGACTGAGCGATCGACCGATCACGACCGCGATCGCGATCAGAATGGCCACGCCGAGGCCGGTGAGCCACGGACCCGCCGTCTCATAGGCGTCTTCGAACAACCACCCGAGCCCGAGCATCAAGGCCAACGACGTGATGGCGCCGGCGCCATCGAAGATGAGAAATCGTCGCCAGTCCACGCCCGACGCTCCAGCGGCCGCAGCCACCAAGCTCGAGGGCATAGCGGCGATCCGCCCGAGAAATACCACCCGCTCCCCTTCGCGTCCGATTGCCTTCTCCAACCGCTGAATGCGGCCTCGCGGCAAGACCCGACCTGCAATCCCAGGTAGCCCGTGCTTGTGCAACTCCGGGCCGAAGACCCGTCCCAGGGCAAAGAATTGCCACACTCCGAGCAGCAGGACCGGCGCCGCCGCCGCAACTACCACGGGCAGCGACACGTCGCCGCGCTGAGCGGCGAAGCCAGCGAAGAGCAGCACCTCCTTCGTGGGCCGGAGGAGTATGAGGATCGCGATGTGCTCTCGGTAGAGGAAGGGGGCAAAGGGAATCGCTACGAGGGCGAGGACCGCTCGGACTCCCGCGGCGACCAGAAGTACGACTCGGACGTTTGGACTCGCGTTCATCGGGAAAGATCTGACATGTGGACCACGGCTTACCCGAAGTAGCAGCATCGAGACTCGGACCCTTCGGCCGATACGGACTGCGCGAGACCCTCGCCGCCGTTGCGGTGGTGCTCGTCGGTATTCCCTTCGGGTTGCTGCTCCAGCAGGTGACCAGCGATGGCCCCTTGACCGTTCTCGACGAGAGCGCCGCGCGCCGGCTGCACCGACTCGTGGTTCATCACGATCTCGTCGTGAGCGCGATGCGAGCAATCTCCTTCACGGGCAAACCGATCTTTCTCAGCGTCATCGTCGGACTACCCGCCCTGTGGCTCTGGCGCAACGGCGCCCAAAAGCTTGCGCTGTTCCTCGCAGTCGCCTCGATCGGCGGCGGCATCGTCGACACGCTCGTAAAGCTTGCCGTGGGCCGGTCCCGACCCGCCATCGACGACCCGATCGCAACTGCCTTCGGCAAAAGCTTTCCGTCTGGTCACTCGATGAGCTCGCTTATCTGTTACGGCGCGCTGCTGCTGGTCTTCTTGCCGTTGATCGCGCCGCGTTGGCGAAGGGTCGCCATCAGCGCAACGGCGGGGTGGATCGCGCTGGTCGGGTTCTCACGCCTTGCGCTCGGCGTGCACTTCATCTCCGACGTGCTCGGGGGTTACGTCCTTGGCGCGGCGTGGCTCCTCGGATCGGTAGCCGCGTTCGAAACCTGGCGCGAAGATCGTGGCCGGCGTGCGACCCGCCCGCTAGCCGAGGGCCTCGAGCCCGAGGAAGCCGCGCAAGCTGCTTCCTCTAGCGGAGTTGCGCCGCCGCCTCGCTGAGGATGCGCTGGAGATGTAGGCCTCGGCGGGCGTCGGGCGCGTCGGTCGCCTCGCCACGATGGGCGGCCACAAGCGCTGCGGGCACTCGCATCATCGACACCGCGTCGGCGGCGTTGGAGGCGTCGATGGCCGCAGAGCCAGCGTCGCCGTACACCTCCGCCGTCGTGATTCCGCCGGTCATCGCTGTCGCGCAGAGATCAACCGTGCTCGTCGCGCCGGTCTCGTGTTCAAGGGTGAGTGAAACCCAGCCCAGCGGGTCACCCGATGCGTGGACACTCACGACGCGTCCGAGCGCCGCATCAATGAGGTCGATCGCGTGGGGACCAAGGTCAGGTAGCGGCCCGCACGCAAGGCGCCACGGCGTCGCGAACGGACTCCCATCCTTGAACGCGCCCGAGATCCACGCCGCCCGTCCGCCGAGCGGTTGTCCAATCTCCGCGGCCGCAGCGATGAAGTCCTTTACCGGCTGCGCGAAGCGAAGCGACAACAGCAACACGGTACGGACACCCGCGTTATCGATGGCGTCGACGAGGCGCTGCGCGGCGCCGAGGTCAAGGGCGATCGGCTTCTCAAGCAGGAGCGTCTTGCCGGCCGCGGCGGCACGAGCGGCCATTTCGGCCTGCACATCCGGCGGGACGCAGAATGCAATCGCGTCGCAGGTCTCCAGCAACTCGTCGTAATTTGCGACGGCCGTGGTGCCGTTGCGGCTCGCCAGCTTTGCCGCCGCCTCAGGCCGACGCGCCCAGACACCCACAAGTTCGGTCGCAGGATGGTTGGCGAGGACCGGCCCGTGGACCATGGTCGCCCAGGGGCCCGCACCGACGAGCCCGACCCGCAGTGGTTCGCTCACCCGATCATTATTCGTCACCGACGGGATCCGCCGTGGATGTGCCGGAACGTCACGCTGATGCGCGGACCACTCGCGGCAGTCTTAGGCACCGCGTGCTCCCACTGTCGTTGCATGAGCCCGCCCGTGACCAGCAGGTCGCCCGGAGCCGGATCGAAGCGGATCGATGGCCCACCGCCGTAGGGACGCACGAGGAAACGTCGTGAGGATCCAAGGCTCAGGATGCCCACCCAGGGATACGGGTTGTCGGACGGGATGCTGTCGCGGTGCCACGCTACCGAGTCGCGACCGTCGCGGTAAAGGTTCAGCCAACCGCCGTTGAACGCGACGCCGTAGTCGCGCGACAGCGCGGCGCGCGCGTGCATGAGGACCGGCACCTCTTGCGTGATCCTATCGAACGTATGTTTGGATGAATTACGCGCCGATGAGGTCGAGCACCCGCCCCCAGTTCTCGACCTCGTGTGGAACCACCGCCACCCAGTCCTCCACGCTTTGCAGGCCGCACAACAGTCGGAACGCGCACGCGCGCGCGAACTCGGCATCGTGCTCGTCCGTTAGTAGCGACGCGTCAGCGCCAAACCACGCGACTGCTTCAACTAAAACCTGCGCCGAGGCCGACTCCGGCGGGCGCCAGCCCGGTGACATGTCGATGAACCCCGGCACGCCCGCCTCGTCCACGAGCACGTTGCCAGCGATGTCACCGTGTACCACCTGGCACCGCCGCTCTTCGTGGCCACTGAGCGGCGGACCCAACGCCACGGCCCGATGGAACATCGACCATTCGAGGTCACCGGTGTTCACCGTCGGCGGGAGGTCGGCGCCGTGCCACACCGTCCGCTCGGCGCGGGCCCAGCGGTGCTGACGCGCGTCAAGCCACTGCGGCCGGCCACCGCGGCCCACACGCGCGGCGGTCCTCGCAAGCTCGGCGTGGAACGCATCGGTCGCGGCAACCACTGGCCGCCAGTCGCCGCGGGTGTGCTCACCCTCGAGCCAGCGCCACGCGGTCCAACCGTCGTAAAGCCACGCGCCGTTCGAGGCACGAACCGGCCGGATCACGCGGAAGCCGTCCTCGACCATCGCGTCTAAGACGTCGGCCACCCAGTCGGCCTCGCCTGGGTTGGCTTCCTCGATGGGCTTCAACACGACGTCGCCGACGCGCCACGCCGTCTGCTGGAGTCCACCGGCAAGTGGGGTGAGGGATTGCACCTCGGACGCGCCGAAGGCGCGCACCACCTGGTCGGGTGGGAGCGCGCCTTCGGTTTGCACAGCGTCACGGTAGGTGACGTCGTTGCGCGGCGATTACTGATTAATGCGCTGCTCGAGTTCCTTCTCTTTTGCCTCAGCTTCGTAGCCCTTGGCCTTGGCGCGGGCCTTGGTGGCCTGGGTCTCGGAGCGGCCCTTGTCCTGTTGGGCTTGGCCCTCACGCTTGAGCTGCGCATTGTCGGTGATGTCGGCGATGACTTCCTTCGCCTTGCCCTTAACCGTCTCGGTCAGACCGTTGCCGGTGCTGCGGCCGAGCTTTGGGTTGGAGTCGCCCGACTTGGCCTCCTGCGCCGCCCGCTCGCGCGCTTCGTGGGCCTTGGCTTCGACGTCGTGGCTCTCCGCCTTGATCTCTTCGCTCAGCGCGTGAAGCTCAGCGGCCGCACGTTCCTGCTGGGCTTGGCCTTCCTGCGCCAGCTTCTTGTTGCCCACCAGCGTTCCGACAAATTCTTTACCCAGGCCAACGCCCTTGTCGCTAAGGCCGCGCAGCTTGTTGGTATCAATGGTTCCTAGTTGCATGTTGCTCTCCTCCAGGGTGTTGTTCGGCCCTGCGAATACCCGCAAGCATTTGCTTACAAACGCGAGCGCCGTGTCTTTCGCGTGCGAGTCAGGGACTCGACGTGGTCGGCCACTTCCGCAAACAACACCGCGCGCGCTTGGGGCGTGTCGGCCCACCGCTCCTCGAAATCACCACCGCCGAAACGCACGTCGGCGTACATCCGGTCGTCGTCGTCGATGTGAAAATGGAGGAAGGGGCGGGAGCGGAAGTGAAAGTTCGGATGGCTCCTACCAACGTCACGCAACCCTTCGACCGACCGCAACGCGTCCACAAACTCGGCGTGCGACATCCCCTCGTCCATCGACCCAAGGTAGGACTGCAAGTGTGTGGGAGTGAGCGAAATTCGATCCGTCGTCATCGTTGGCACCGGGGCTGCGGGCTATGCCGTGGCGGAAGGGCTTCAGACCAAAGGCTTCACCGGTCAGGTCACCCTCGTAGGCGAGGAACGCGGCGAGCCTTACGACCGCCCACCGCTGACGAAGGAAATTCTCGCCGGGACGTGGCAACCCGAACGCGCCACGCTCATTGCGGCCAAACGAGTCGCGGCGCTGAATCCCACGATCCTCGCCGGCGTCGCAGCACAGTCGGTTGATGTTGCGGAACACCGACTGACCCTCACCGGCGGCCAGGTGCTCGACTACGACGCACTTGTGGTTGCGACGGGCGTCTATCCCCGAACGTTGCCGCATCCCGATGGCGCGAACGTGCACGTGATCCGCACCATGGATCAGTCGCTGGCCCTGCGGGCACAGCTCACCGCAGGAGCGCGCTTTGTGGTGATTGGCGGCGGCTTTCTCGGTCTTGAGGCTGCGGCGACCGCCCGGAAGCTCGGGGCCGAGGTGCACGTCGTGGAGCCCGTGCCGGGTCCACCCCTGGCGAGCCGCATTGGCGACGTCGCGTCTTCCAGGCTGCTCACGCTCCACACCGACCACGGCGTGCGCGTGCAGACGGGCGTCGGCGTGAAGGGCATCGAATCGGGCGACGACGGGTCCGTTGCAATCACAATGGCGGACGCCACGCACCTCGATGCGGATGTCGTGCTCATCTCGATTGGCGCCGCCCCGACGGTCGCCTGGCTTGATGGCAGTGGCCTGCCGCTCGACAACGGCCTGGTGTGCGACGAGTTCTGCCACGCCGGCAGCGACGTGTGGGGCGCGGGCGACGTCGCGTCGTGGCTGCACCTCGGCTACGACCGTCGATTGCGACTCGAGCACCGCACCAATGCGCAGGAGCAGGGTCAACACGTGGCCAGCAATATCCTCGGCGCCCACGAGCCCTTCAAGCCCGTCCCCTACTTCTGGACCGACCACTACGACGCCCGCGTTCAGGTGGCGGGCATCATTCCGCCCGGTGTAGTCGGTGAGGTCGTAGAAGGCGATCCAGCTGCGGAGTCGTTCGTGCAAACCTTTAGCGAAGAAGGACGCCTCCTCGGTGTGCTGGGGTGGAACGCGGCGCGGGCGGCCATGACTTACCGCCGCAAACTGTCCGCCGGCTAGCTCGCTCTAGCGGACTTGCGCCCACACGCTCTTGCCGTTGGGGGTCGAGCGCACGCCCCAGTGGGCGCAGAGCGCGTCAACAAGCACGAGTCCGCGACCGGTTTCCGACGATGGTTCCGACGCCACTGCGGTGAGGCCGGTGCCGGCGTTCGAACGATCGCGAACCGACACCACGACCGTTGCGTCAACGAGTTGTACCCCCACGACAAACGAGGTGTGGGCATGGCGGACGGCGTTGGTCGCGAGTTCCGACACAACAAGCAAAACTCTGTCGGCTTGGTCGGTTGGAGCGCCTTCGACGCAACGCGCCACAAACCGCCGGGCGTCGCCGACCGAGTGGTGCGTAGCGCTGAACGCGCGGGTTGCCGACCGGTTGTGGAGGTCACAGACGTTGTTCACCTGCCCCGGGTCGTCGTGATCGAGCACCAGCGACGACGGATAGGCGCACAGGAGAGTGAACGGCAGGGTTTCGCCCAGTGCAGTCCATAACGCCTCGAGTTCGATGGCTTGGGACACGAGGCCGCGCTGCCAAAGCAACGCCACCATCTCGCCGAACACACGCACGGTCGACCCGTCGCTCGCCGCGGCGCGGATCAGAGCGCCGACCTCTGACGCAAACGCGGCTGCGTCGATTACACCGCCACGAAAGAAGCGAGCAAGCACTTCGTCGGCATCAAGGAAGAGGGCCCTTGGTGCGAGGCGACGCAACCGACGCTGGTGTTCCGGCGTCGCGACCGCAATCAACGCCGCATCAGGTTCACCGCTAGCAAAAAAAGTCGCCACCTCGTCAATGAGGTGGTCCTCGCCGTCGTAGAAGGTGACGAGATGGTCGTTGCAAAGAGTTGAATCGATTTCGGGCACAGCTACGCGGCCTCCTCGGCCCGCACACGGCCTAGACGCAAGGTCGACGCCCGGTCTGTGTGTATCGGTGGTCGACCCGCACGAAGCTTTACTACCCGCACGTGGGTACGGGCATCCGCCGACCTTGCGTCTTCGCGAACTCGTTTTTCACCGGCATTCACATACCCCGAGCGATCGACCGATAAACGCGAGCGGAGATAGTTTGCAAACGTGTCATCGTCGATGCGCGGTCGGATCGTTTCGGTCAACGTCGGGACGCCGCGCGCTACCGAATGGTTGGGCCGTATCGTCACCTCGGCCATCTGGAAATCGCCCGCCGCCGATCGCGTACGCGTCGAGGGCGTGAACCTCGCGGGCGACAATCAGGCCGACCGGCGCGTGCACGGCGGTCGCGACAAGGCGGTCTACGCCTACGCCGTCGAGGACTACGCATGGTGGGCTGCGTCAGCGGCTGTTTCGCCCGGAGCCTTTTCGGCCGGAGCCTTTGGGGAGAACCTGACGACCGAGGGACTCGACCTCGGCGCGGCCGCGATTGGCGACAGATGGCGCATCGGTTCGGTCACTCTGGAAGTCGCACAACCCCGCGAGCCTTGCTACAAGCTCGGGATGCGCATGGGGGACGAGCACTTCCCCGACGCCTTCGAGGAGGCGAGCCGGCCGGGCGCGTATTTGCGCATCGTGGCGGCGGGAGAACTCGGCGCGGGTGACGAGATCGAGGTCGAATGCACGACGGGACCGCGTGTGGCGCTGAGCGAGATGACCCGACCGATGGCGGACCAAACCTGGCGTCTCATCGCGCACGACCCGCGCTTTCCTGAGGGCTGGCGCCGCCGCGCCGCACGCGCGTTGCGAGACGATGGCTAGGAGGCCAGCACCGTGAACGAGGTTTTTAAGAACGTCGACATGAGCGGGGCGCAATTCACTCAGGTTCGCCTCAACGGAGCGACCTTGCAGTCGTGCGAGCTGAACAACGTGGTGATGCGGAGCGTCGACATCATTGACACCAGCATCGACGGCGAGATCGTCCGTCTCGTGATCAACGGCGTCGACGTCGCGCCGATGGTGGAAGCCGAACTCGACCGGCGTGAACCAGAGCGAGCGAAGTTTCGGCCCTCGACGGCGGAGGGTTTCCGCGCCGCGTGGGACCTCAACGAGAGCCTGTGGTCCGTGACCCTTGACCGGGCGCGCCAGCTCCCGGAAGACGCGTTACACGAGTCGGTGAACGGCGAGTGGTCCTTTATCCAGACGCTGCGACACCTCGCGTTCGCAACCGAGTCCTGGGTTGGCCGCTGCGTGCTCGGGGACCCGACGCCGTGGCACCCGCTCTCGCTGCCGTGGGACGAGATGTCGCCGCGCGCTGGCGTCCCCCAAGACCGCGACGCTCGGCCTGCGCTCGATGACGTGCTCCCGGTGCGCGCGATGGCGATTGCGATGGTGCGGGGCGTCGTCGACGGCCTCACTGACGAAGCGCTCCAACACCAGACCGAACCACTCGTCGGGACCGGCTGGCCTGACGAAGGCGAGACCTTTCCCGTGTGGCAGTGCCTACGCATCGTGCTCAACGAAGAGTGGTGCCACCGCGGCTTCGCCGAACGCGACCTCGCGCTCCTCGAACAGCGGCGCCCTTAGAGCCACAAGGGCGCGAAGAAGCCCCGCCCGATGGCGGGGCTTCTTCCACAACGAGGACTACGTCGCCCGAGTAGGGCGCCAAAGTTGCTTACGCAGTCTGAATCTTGATCTCAATGTCGACGCCGGCCGGAAGGTCTAGGCGCTGCAGCGCGTCGACTGTCTTGGGCGTGTGCTCGACGATGTCGAGCAGGCGCTTGTGGATCCGCATCTCGAAGTGCTCACGACTGTCCTTGTACTTGTGCGGCGAGCGAATCACGGTGAAGCGATGCTTCTCCGTGGGGAGCGGCACCGGGCCGCGAACGACTGCCTGGGTACGGAGAACCGTCTCGACGATCTTCTTGGTCGACTGGTCGATGACCTCGTGGTCATAGGCCTTCAACCGGATGCGAATCTTCTGTGCCATCAGAACTACTTGATGATCTTTGTGACGCGGCCGGAGGCCACGGTGCGGCCACCTTCACGGATGGCGAGGCGAAGACCCTCTTCCATGGCGATCGGCTTGCCGAGCACCACGTTGACGGTGACGTTGTCGCCGGGCATGACCATTTCGGTGCCCTCGGGCAGCGTCAGGGAGCCGGTCACGTCGGTAGTGCGGAAGAAGAACTGCGGGCGATAGTTGTTGAAGAACGGCGAGTGACGGCCGCCCTCATCCTTCGACAGCACGTAGATCTGGGCTTCGAAGTCGGTGTGGGGCGTAATGGAACCCGGCTTGCAGAGAACCTGACCGCGCTCGACTTCTTCTTTCTTGGTACCACGAAGCAGCGCGCCGATGTTGTCGCCGGCGTGGCCCTCGTCGAGGAGCTTGCGGAACATCTCGACGCCGGTGCAAGTCGTGCTCTGCGTGTCACGCAGGCCGACGATCTCCACGGTGTCGCCGGTGTGCACGGTGCCCTGCTCGACCTTGCCGGTCACGACCGTGCCACGACCGGTGATCGTGAAGACGTCTTCGATCGGCATAAGGAAGGGCTTGTCGAGGTCACGCTCGGGCTCGGGGACGAACGAGTCGACAGCGTTCATGAGCTCCATGACAGCGTCGCCCCACTTCTCATCGCCCTCAAGGGCCTTCAGCGCGGACACGCGGATGACTGGGGTCGTGTCGCCCGGGAAGTCGTACTTGTCGAGCAGCTCACGCACTTCGAGCTCGACGAGGTCGAGCAACTCTTCGTCGTCGACCATGTCGGACTTGTTGAGCGCAACGATGATCGAGGGCACGCCGACCTGACGGGCGAGCAGCACGTGCTCGGCGGTCTGGGCCATGGGACCGTCGGCGGCGGAGACCACGAGGATGGGTCCGTCGTCCTGGGCGGCGCCCGTGATCATGTTCTTGATGTAGTCAGCGTGGCCCGGCATGTCGACGTGCGCGTAGTGACGCGCCTGGGTCTGGTACTCGATATGCGCGATGTTGATCGTGATGCCGCGGGCCTTCTCTTCAGGCGCCTTGTCGATCTGGTCGAAGTCCCAGGTCTGCTTGTTGCCCTCGGGGTAGCGCTCAGACAGCGTCTTGGAGATAGCGGCAGTCAGCGTCGTCTTGCCATGGTCGACGTGACCCATGGTGCCGATGTTGAGGTGGGGCTTGTTGCGCTCGAACTTTTCTTTAGCCATCGTGGCGATTCCTCGTTGTTGTGTTGTTGGTGTGTATCAAAACCGGCCCTACAAGCTACTCGCCGCGTACGCGGGCGACGATTTCGGTAGCGATGCTCTGCGGAACTTGCTGGTACGAGTGGAACTGCATGGTCGAACTCGCACGGCCCTGAGTCTTAGAGCGCAGGATCGTAACGTACCCGAACATTTCTGCGAGTGGCACCTGCGCCTTGATAACGACGCTGTTGCCGCGCTGCTCGGTGCCCTCGACGCGACCGCGACGCGAGTTCAAGTCGCCGATGACATCGCCCATGTAGTCGTCGGGTGTGACGACCTCGATCGCCATAATCGGCTCGAGCAAGACAGGCTTGGCCATCTTGGCCGCCTTCTTGTAGCAAATGGAGCCGGCGATCTTGAACGCCATTTCCGACGAGTCAACGTCGTGGTACGAGCCGAAGGTCAGAGTGGCCCGCACGTCAACAGTGGTGTAGCCCGCAAGCACACCGGAGTTCATGGCCTCCTGGATGCCGGCGTCGACCGACGGGATGTATTCCTTTGGAACGACACCACCGGTGATCTTGTCGACAAACTCGTACCCGCCGCCGGGGCCGGTGGGCTCCAACGTGATGACGACGTGGCCGTATTGGCCCTTACCGCCGGTCTGGCGGATGTAGCGCTCCTCAACCTTTTCAACGGTCTCGGTGATGGTCTCGCGGTAGGCGACCTGCGGCTTACCGACGTTGGCTTCAACCTTGAACTCGCGCATCATGCGGTCGACGAGCACCTCAAGGTGCAGTTCGCCCATGCCGCCGATGATGGTCTGGCCGGTCTCTTCGTCGGTGTGGACCTGGAAGGTCGGGTCTTCTTCGGACAGCGACTGCAGGGCCTTGCCCATCTTGTCCTGGTCGACCTTGGTCTTGGGCTCAACCGCAACGTGGATAACGGGCGCCGGGAAGTCGAGCGACTCCAGGATCACGATCTTCTTCTCGTCACAAAGGGTGTTGCCCGTGGTTGTCTGCTTCATGCCGACCACAGCCACGATGTCGCCCGCGTACGCAGCGTCGCGATCCTCGCGGTGGTTCGCGTGCATCTGCAGGATGCGCCCGACCCGTTCCTTGCGGTCCCTGGTCGAGTTGAGTACGGCATCGCCCTTGTTGAGCGTGCCGGAGTAGACCCGGATGTAGGTGAGCTTGCCCATGTGCGGGTCGGTCATGATCTTGAACGCCAGCGCCGAGAAGGGCGCGTCGTCGTCGGCGGCGCGCTCGACTTCTTGGTCGCCCTTGAAGTTGGTGCCGATCGCGGGCGGGATGTCGAGCGGGCTCGGCAGGAAGTCCACAACGGCGTCGAGCATCGACTGCACGCCCTTGTTCTTGAACGCCGTACCGCAGAGCACCGGGACGGCCTGGTTGGCCAGCGTCGCGGTGCGCAAGGCGCGCTTGATGTCCTCAACCGAGATCTCTTCGTCGGCGAGGTACTTCTCGGTAAGCACGTCGTCGAAGTTCGACAGCACGTCGATCAGGTCGTGACGCCACGTTTCAGCGTCGGCGAGCATGTCGGCGGGAATGTCGGCGGTCTCGTACTCCTCGCCCTTCTCCGAAACGTCGTCCCAGACAACGGCCTTCATCTCGATCAGGTCGACGTGGCCCTTGTAGTTGCTCTCCGAGCCAATCGGGAGCTGGATGACGGCTACGACCGCGTCAAGGCGGTCCTTGATCATGTCGACGGTCCGGTAGAAGTCGGCGCCGATGCGGTCCATCTTGTTGACGAAACACATACGCGGCACGCCGTACTTGTTGGCCTGACGCCACACCGTTTCGGTTTGGGGCTCAACGCCAGCGACGGAGTCAAACACGGCGACGGCACCGTCGAGGACGCGTAGCGAACGCTCGACTTCGATGGTGAAGTCGACGTGGCCCGGCGTGTCGATGATGTTGATCAGCGTGTCGTTCCACATGCAGGTCGTGGCGGCCGACGTAATCGTGATGCCGCGCTCCTGCTCCTGGACCATCCAGTCCATGGTTGCGGCGCCTTCGTGCACCTCCCCGATCTTGTAGTTCTTGCCCGTGTAATAGAGGATCCGCTCGGTCGTGGTGGTCTTGCCCGCATCGATGTGGGCCATGATCCCGATGTTGCGGGTCTTCGCTAGGGGGTGTTCACGCGTAGGCATTCTTCGTCGTTTTCAGATCGTGGGGGGACATGAAAAGCGGGCCACTCTCGTGGCCCGCTCTTGGAAATCTTGGCGGGGCCGGTGTTACCAGCGGTAGTGGGCGTAGGCCCGGTTCGACTCCGCCATCTTCTGGAGATCCTCGCGGCGCTTGACCGACGCACCGACGCCGTTGGCGGCATCCATCAGCTCGAGCGCGAGACGCTCGGTCATCGTGCGCTCACGGCGGGCGCGAGAAAAGCCAACGAGCCAGCGGAGCGCAAGGGTGGTTTGGCGATCCTTACGGACCTCCATCGGCACCTGGTAAGTGGCGCCACCGACGCGACGGCTCTTGACCTCGAGCGCCGGCTTGGTGTTCTCGAGGGCGCGCTTGAGGGTAGCGATCGGCTCAGCGCCGGTCTTTTCCTCAATGATGGTCAGTGCTTCGTAGACAATCTTCTCGGCGACGGAGCGCTTGCCCCGCGAAAGAACCTTGTTGACGAGCTGCGTAACGAGCTGGCTCCGGTACACCGGATCCGGCAGGAGTTCACGCTTGGATGGGGGACCCTTACGGGGCATTGACTACTTCTCCCGCTTCACGCCGTAGCGGCTACGTGCCTGCTTACGGTCTTTGACACCGGACGCATCGAGTGCGCCACGAATTACCTTGTAACGAACACCGGGCAGGTCGCGCACGCGGCCGCCGCGGACGAGCACGATCGAGTGCTCCTGGAGGTTGTGGCCTTCACCCGGGATGTAGGCCGTGATCTCAACACCACTTGTAAGACGCACGCGGGCGATCTTTCGCAGGGCGGAGTTGGGCTTTTTGGGGGTCGTGGTCGACACCTTCGTGCACACGCCGCGACGCTGCGGCGACCCCTTTAGGGCCGGCGACTTGGTCTTTGACTTGTTGGACTCGCGGCCCTTGCGGACCAATTGCGCGATTGTGGGCACACAAACCTCGTTAGACGTAATGCTGCGGATTGCCTCGCGTGACCATCAGCCCGCAAGGCAGCGAGCCATGTTAGGGGACTTATAAAACCCCTGCAAACGGACGCCGTCCCGGTGCTGACGTGGTTCTCCACCTCCAGCGCAGAAAACCCCGTCAGCAAGCGGTTTCGTTCGGCGTTTGACTAGCGTTTCGCTCCATGGCGGGGGACCCAGCCGAACTGGCTTATGGCCACGCGCTGGCGATGCTGGGAGATCCCAGCGCCGCTGCGGAAGTGGCAACTCTCGCCTTGCGACGGGCGGGGCGCTCACGCGGCCTGGTACTTGGCCACGCCCGTGACGAGGCGGTGAGCCGGGCCGCCCAGTATGAACCCGTCGACATCGACTCGCTCCAGACCGTCGTGCTCGATCTGCCGGCGCTTGCCGCAACACTGGCGTCGACCCGCCCTCCCACTGAACGCGCAGCGCTTGACCTGCGCGCCCGCACGGGCGGCGACCTGGCGATGCTTGGCGAGGCCATCGGCATGCGGCCCACGGCCGCAGCGGACAAGACCGCCGAGATCGCAGACCTGTGGGAGCGCTCGCTGGACCCCGCCCTGCTCGCCTTCAGCGGCGCAGGCGAGTGTGACGAGTTAGGCGCCCTGCTCGAAGAAACCACGCCCGACACGGTTGCCAAGCTCCTCGACATCGCGCCCGCCGTACATGCTCACGTGCCGGGCTGCACGCTCTGCACCGACCGCATGCGCGCGATGGCGCCGGTCCGGAACTTCTTCGGGCATCCGGAAGTCGACGTGCCCGAAGAAGTTCCGGACCGGCGCCATCGCGCGCATGCGGTCGGTGCAGAACGTGCAGCCCGG
>JBKJQZ010000159.1:0-3280 GCA_046594835.1 Acidimicrobiales bacterium
GAAGTCGGCTACCTGCCCGACATGTTCGGCCACATCTCGCAGATGCCCCAGATCTTCCGTCTGTTCGGCTTCGAACACGCGGTGGTGCGGTCGATCGCGTTGGGCACACCGCGCCACACCACCGCGTGCTCGAAGCCGAACAGCCGGAAGATCTGGGGCATCTGGGAGATGTGGCCGAACATGTCGGGCAGGTAGCCGACCTCCATCGCGCCGCCGAACTCCGTGGCGCGGGCCATGCCCGTTTGCAGGTTGCGGATGACGGTCTCGCCCGACACGAGGAACTCGTCGGGCAGCGTGTACCACGGGCCCATGCCGAGGCGGCCCTCTCGTGCGAGGCGTTGCAGGACCGGCTTGGCCTCGGGTCGGACCTCGAGGTAGTCGTCGACCGCGGCCATTTGCCCGTCGAGCATGAAGTGGTTGTACGACGGATCCGCCTCAAGCGCCGGCAGGAATTGGTCGAGCATTTCGACCAATCGCATGCGGAACTTTTGGAACGGCGAGTACCACTCGCGATCCCAGTGGGTATGAGGAACAACCGATACGCGCCGAGCGACCATGGCCTCATTGTGGCCTACGTTGGGCCGCGTGCCTACGTACATCATGCTTTCGACGTTGGGTCCCGACGGCGCCGCGCGCGTCGTGGAACGACCGGAACGAATTTACGAAGTGAAGGCCGAGGTGGAGGCCATGGGCGTGACCGTTATCGCGCAGTACGCCACCCTCGGCGCGTTCGATTTTGTGAACATCATCGAAGCTCCCGACGAGAAAGCGATGGCACGCGTGGCTATGAAACTCGCATCCAGGGGAACACTTAAGACACAGACACTCACATCCATTCCCGTGGATGAGTTCGTAGAGGCACTACAGCCGGAATAACCGCACACTCGTTTGGGGGGGACATGTCAGCAAAAAAGCTTGGCTATGTCCCACAACTAGACGGGTTGCGCGCCCTCGCCGCCGCGATTGTCGTGTTCCACCACATCCCAACCAAGTTGGGGGTGGGGGGCTACATCGGCGTCGACGTGTTCTTCGTGTTGTCGGGCTTTCTGATCACGCAGATCCTGCGTTCCGAGGTCGTCGACACGGGCGCCGTCCGTCTGCGCGAGTTCTACAAGCGCCGATTGCGCCGCCTCACACCTGCGCTTGTCCTGTGCGCGCTGTTCGTCGTGCAGCTCTATCTGGTCGTTCCGATTGCACCGAACAAGCACGAGACCGCGATCGGCGGACTGCTGACCGTCACCTACACCGGCGCCTGGGCGAAGGCCTTCGGATGGGCGAGCCTCGGGTGGCTCGCACACACGTGGTCGTTGTCGGTCGAAGAACACTTTTACTTGTTGTGGCCACTGCTCGTCCGCTGGACGCGCAACAGCCTCGACAAGCTCATCGGCGCGACCGCGGGGTTGTTCGCACTCTCGTCGCTGCTCGCGTTCGGCGGTTACGCACGGGGCTGGTCGGTCGACCGCCTCGTGTTCGCACCCGACACACGCGCCAAGGATCTTCTCGCCGGCTGCCTACTTGCGTTGCTGGTCGAGCGGGGCGTGCTGAGCCGTCGTGCGCCCGTAGCCGTTGGGGGAGTCGCGCTGACCGTTCTCGCCGCGTGGTCCTTCGCCGTGCCAAAGGAATCGGCGCTCTATCTGGTGGGTTGGCCAATTGTGCTCCTTGCCGCAGCGACGCTCGTGTGGGCGCTCGTGTCCAACCACGAGTCGGCGCTCAGCCGAGGTCTGGCGAAGCCCGGTCTGGTGTGGATCGGCAAGCGCTCCTACGGCATCTATCTGTGGCACTACCCGCTGACGATCGTGAACTCGGCCGTCGTCGGTTGGACGGCGCCGTCCCGGGCGCTGGTGGCGGTTGGCACAACCACCACCGCGACACTGCTTGCTGCGTGGTCGTACCGCTTCGTCGAGCAACCCCTTCGTGACCAGGCGTACGGTCCGGTTCGCATCTCGGCGCTGAGCGACTACATCCACCACATATTCCCGCGCCGCCCCTCGATCCGGATTTCTGCGGCTGCGAACACCTCGGGCAGCACAATCCCGTCGTGGTCGCGACGCACGACGTATCCGTCGGCCTTGGCCGTTTCTACGACGAAACCCCTCGCCCAGCGGCCGTCGAACCGCTGACGGACTTCGACCCGGGTCCCGTATTCGAGACGCGGGTCGTCCTCGTCGATCACGTCGCGCATTTTCTGCCTCTTTGCGGCAACCTGCAAGGTCTCGCTAGGCGGTAGCTTCCGAGCCAATGGCTGTGGCGGCAAGGAAGAAGCAGAAGCCCATCTCGAAGAAGGTGCCGCCTTCGTTGCAGAACGAGCGGGCGTTGTGGGATGAGGGCTTCGGTTATGTCGCGGGGATGGACGAGGTGGGCCGCGGTGCGTGGGCGGGTCCGCTGACGGTGGGTGCGGCGGTGTTGCCTCGCGACAGGCGCGTCAATGGTGTGCGCGATTCCAAGATGCTCAGCGAGAAGGAACGCGAGTTCCTCTTTGATCGCATCGCGGGCTGGTGCGTGACGTGGTCGGTTGGTCACGCGAGTCATGAGGAGTGCGACGCGCTCGGCATGTCGGCCGCGCAAAAACTTGCGGCGCGGCGTTGCCTCGATGGACTCACGGTTCCCGTCGACAAAGTGCTGCTCGACGGCAACTGGGATTTCATCGGGGACGGGCGCTCGATCAAACTGATCAAGGGCGACGCGCGATGTCTTTCGATCGCGGCCGCGTCAATCCTCGCCAAGGTGACGCGTGACCGAATCATGCGCGCGGAGGCGCCGAACTTTCCGGGGTACGACTTTGATCGCAACAAGGGTTACCCGTGTCCGGTCCACAAGAACGCGCTGCGGGCGAGCGGTCCGACGTCGATCCATCGACGCACTTGGGTGTTCATGGACCACCTGCCGTGGGGTGTGAAACGGGAACCAGACGAGCCCGTTCCTCAGGCGCTGTTTTAGGCGCGTCGACTCGAGCGGACGCTCACGAGCCGGTAGTATTAAAGTATGGCAAAACGGAAGATAACCGTGACGGTCGACGAGGAACTCGTTGAAGCGGCCCGCGGCGCCTTCAATGCCGAATCGTTGTCAGCGATCGTCAACACGGCACTCGCGCACGAGATCGACCGCCGTGCCCGCCGCGCCGCGTTGGGTCGCCTCCTCGCCGAGTGGGAGGATCAGCTCGGCCCGGTTGACCCTTCCGTGCTGGCCGACGCCGAATCCGCGTTCGACGAGTTCGCCGACCTGTCCGCCAGCATCGCTTGATAGCTCCTCCTCCACCACTGGTTCTTGACGCCGCTGGTCT
>JBKJQZ010000322.1:0-19069 GCA_046594835.1 Acidimicrobiales bacterium
ACCGACTTGGCTCCAAAGGCGGCTGCGAATTCTTCGGCGATATCGAGCAGCACCAGTGGGGCGCCCGTGTAATCGATCGGGTGGGACAGGAACACGTAGCGACGCCCGGGCGCCCGCAGCGGCGCAACGGCCTTGCGGCTGCGCGCGAGCGCCTGGTTGCGGGCGACGTCTTTGGCGACGTCGATCGACGCCTTCACGCCCTTCGTGCGCGCGATGTTGATCGCCGTGCGGCCCTTGCGCATCACGGTGCCGACCTTGCCCGTGTTCGGCGTCAACGCGGCAACGCCGGTGACTCGCGGCTGGGCGAGTTCGCCGCGGCGTTCGAGTTCGCCCAGGTAGGGCCGCGCCTCGCTCGTGAGAAACCCCAGCATGGGCTGGACCACGACGTCCCAGAAGAAGCGCTGCTTCACCGCAACGAGGTTGCTCCGCACGTCCTCGAGGCCGCCGCTTTGCTTCTGGTTGACGACGTCGACGATTGCAGCGCTGATGTCGCTCTCCGCGATGTCCGCGAGAGGCACAGCCGCGTGTGCTGCAATGAGCGTGTCGCTGAGCGGGTCGCCGCCGTTGCTGAGGATCACCAGTTCGCCCCACACGTAATCCATGATCCGGGTGCGCCACGAGAGCGCGTTTTCTTCGCCGGGCGTGTTGAGGCTGATGACGACGTCCGCGTGGCGGTACCAGTCGGCGCGTCGGTCGTAGTCGACCCATTCCACGAAAAACACGCGCGTGCCGGTCAGCTTGTGCTCCGCGCAGTAATGCACCGCGAACTCGTACTGGCGTTGAAAATCGGCGTTGGTGTTGAACGGGTTGCTACCGCCCACTATCACCAGCTTCACGCGCTTCTCTGCGTCGAGGTTGGCGACGGCGCTCAGCAGCGAGTCGATGCGGAACCACGGGTACAACCCGCCGAACCACAACAGCACGAAGTCGTCGTCCGCGACGCCGAGCGACGCGTACGGATTGATGACCGCGGTCGGCGTGCCTCGCTCGACCCCGAAGGGCACCACCAGCAGTCGGTGCTCCCGGTAGGTGTGGGGGTTGATCACGCCGAGGCTGCCGAGGATGCCCGTGTAGAAGTGCTTCTGGGGCTCGTTGGCGCACAGGAAGTAGTCGCCGCGGGTGAGCACAGAATTAAACCGCTCGATGTCGGCCATGTAGTGCGTGTACTCGGTGTCGAGATCGTCGGAGTCGCGCGCCGCGACCTCCACGTAGATCGGCACGTACAGATCGAGCACGAGCCGCACGCTCGGTTCGAGTCGATCGGCGATGAACACCGACGGTCCGCCCATGCAGTAACTGGCGATCACGGTGTCGAAGCTGTTGAGCAGGTCCGCAAACGCAGCGTCCTCGGCCCAGTTGATCAGCCCGATGCCGTCCTGCTCGGCGATCGTGAGTGGGAACGCGGTGTTGACGCCAACGGTCACCTGGAACCCATGATCGCGCAGGCCGAGCGCGAGGCCCCACGCACGCATACCCCCGCCCTCGACGGTCTTGTGTTGGTCTGTCGGGACCGGGCCGAAGCTCACGATCAGCACGGATCCGGGCTGGTCCATCCGACGACTCTACGATGCGCGCCGTGAAGTCCCCTTCGTCGAGCGGAGTGGATGTCGCCATCGTTATGTACGGCGGCACCGAGTTCCTACCTGCGTGTTTCGATGCGCTGCGGGCCCAAGGCAACGCCGTCGGGCGGGTCATAGTGATCGACAACGCCGCGTCAGCCGAGACCGCCCGCATCCTTAATGCGAACGCCGCTGCGCTCGTGGTTAATGACACCAACCTCGGTTACGCCGCCGCAATGAACCAGGCCTATGCGTTGTCGAGCGCGCCGTTTCTGCTCTCGCTCAATGCCGACTGCGCGCTCGCGCCGGGCTACATCGCCGCCTGCCTCGAGGAGATGCACGCGCACCCGCGGGCGGCCGGAGTGACCGGCGTGCTGCGCCTGCCCGACGGCCGGATCGACTCCAGCGGAATCGCGGTCACCCGCGACGGCCGCGCCGCAGATCGCGACCGCCACGCGGACGAAGCGTCGGCTGGTGATCCCTTCGGCATCTCGGGGGCCGCCGCGCTGTGGCGCCGAGACGCGCTCGCCAGCGTCGGCCCCGAACCGTGGTGGTCGTTCTTGTTCGTGTACTGGGAAGACGTCGAGATCGCCTTCCGACTGCGCTCGAAAGGCTGGACCTTCCGGTGCGCAACAGCCGCGCACGCCACCCACCGCCGGGGAAGCGACACCGCCGAGCCCGACTTCATCGAGTCGCAGTCGCTGCGCAACCGCATCGCCACGCTCGCTCGTCACCGCGGCGCGGCGGGACTGGCAGCACCAGCGACCGCCGGGCAGCTGTTGGGCACCGTCGCCCGGCTGGCGGCGCGCCATCCCCAGGCGCTGCGCCAGGCCGCGCCCCTTACCGCGTTGCGGGCCGGCCTGCGCCAGCGGCGGGCCGACTCGTTTACCGCCTAGCTCCGCCATCTAGGGTCAAGACATGCGCGCCTTTGTAACCGGCGGCCACGGTTTCGTCGGTCCGTACCTGCTCGCGCACCTCGCCGAATCGGGCGACACCGTCATCGCTCCGGATCAAGACGAGGTCGACATCAGCGACCTCGACGAGATCACGCAGGCGATCGCAGACGCGCGACCCGACGCGATCTACCACCTCGCCGGTCTTGCCCACGTGGGACAGAGCTGGGATGACCCGGTGCGCACCTTCGACGTCAACGCCGTCGGCACCCTGCGCGTGCTTGAGGCGGCGCGTGCCGTCGAGCCGAAGCCGAAGGTTCTGCTCGTCGGCTCAGCCGAGGTCTACGGACACGTCACCCCCGAGCAGGTTCCGCTTACCGAGGCGCACCCGCTGCGGCCGGTGACGCCCTACGCGGTGAGCAAGGTGGCGGGGGAGTACCTCGGCCTGCAGTACGACCTCGGCTTCGACGTGCCCGTTGTGCGCGCGCGTGCCTTCAACCACATCGGCCCGGGTCAGGCCGGTCGGTTCCTCGTATCGGATATTGCGTCCT
The DNA here is from genome assembly GCA_046594835.1 of Acidimicrobiales bacterium. Taxonomy (GTDB): domain Bacteria; phylum Actinomycetota; class Acidimicrobiia; order Acidimicrobiales; family JACCXE01; genus JACCXE01. Next base: position 3,004 of record JBKJQZ010000322.1, read on the forward strand.
ACATCGCGCAAGCCGCGAACGGTGGCGGCGACGGCAAGCTCCACCTCGGCAACCTCAGCACCCGCCGCGATTACACCGACGTGCGCGACGTGGTGCGCGCTTACCGCCTGCTGGTGGAGCGGGGCGAGCGGGGCGAGGCGTACAACGTGTGCTCAGGCGTCGACGTGTCGGGTGAACAGCTCGCGCACCGGCTCCTGGAACTGGCAAAGGTCGACCTCGAAATCGAGGTCGACCCTGCCTTGCTACGTCCCGTGGACGTGCCGGTACTCGTCGGCGACAACGCCAAGATCTGCGGAGCGACCGGGTGGTCGCAGCGCTATTCGCTCGACGACACCCTGCGCGACGTACTCGCCACGTTTATGCCTGCCTAAACGGCGTTAGTTGGAAGCGGCCACGCGCGCCCGGACCTGCTGGCGGGCGTCCTTGGTGGCCTGACGGGCCTGCTGCACAACCGGCTTGGCCTGTGCGGGGAGGAGCTCGACGGCGGTGTCGATGCGATCCTCGACGGCCTTGATCACGGGCTCAACGGCGGCGTCGGCCTGCTTCAGGAATGCGTTGAACTGCTTGGTGAGCTCGGTGCGGCGGACCTGCGCCCGCTGGGCGCCGATGACACCCATGCCAATGGCGATGTAGGCGGCGTCACGGACGTTGTCAGTGATGTGCATGAAAAGGCTTCTCCCGGGGCTAGGACGATGGGGGGTGCTAACCAGAATAGACCATCTGCATAACAGTTGCAAGCACGCGGACGCGGGGCGAAGACGGTTTCGGGTCGCTTTCGCCCACTAGCTTCGTACGCTCCATGGACGTTGACCTGCCGTCGGAGTCCGACGAGCTCACAGCGCCGCCGCCGGTTGTGGCCGTAATGGTCACGCGCAATCCCGGCGACTGGTTCGATTCGGCGCTGGCCGCGCTGAGCGCGCAGGACTACGACAATCTCTCAGTCCTCGTGATCGACGCCGCTAGCGACGACGATCCCACCGCCCGCGTTGCCGCCGTTGCGCCCGAGGCCTTCGTGCGACGGCTTTCTGAGGACCCCGGGTGGGCCCGGGCCGCCAACGAGGCCCTCGGCATGGTCCAGGGCGCTTCCTATTTGTTGTTCTGTCACGACGACGCCGCCATCGCTCCCGATGCGGTGCGGCTCATGGTTGAAGAGGCGTACCGCTCGAACGCCGGCGTGATCGGCGCCAAGCTCGTGGACTGGGACGAGCACGACCGGATCATCTCGGCCGGGCTCACCATCGACAAAACGGGAGTGGTCTCACAGCTGGTGGAACCAGGCGAACTCGACCAGGAACAGCACGACGCCGTACGCGACGTCTTCGCGGTCGACGGCGCCGTGATGCTGGTCCGGGCCGACCTCGCCACCACGCTGCGCGGCTTCGAGCCCAAGCAGTGGCCCTACGGCGAAGACATCGACTTCTGCTGGCGTGCGCAGATCGCGGGCGCCCGCGTGATGGTCGCCCCCGCCGCCCGCGCCGCCCATCGCGCCGCGTCGGTCAACGGGTATCGCGCCGGGCTCGATCCGGCCGACCGCAAAGCGGCCGCGCGTCACCGCGACGAGACCCGCGCCACCGAGCTGCGCCACCGCGTGCGCATGGTGGCCACCAACTATTCGGTGCCCCACCTGGTGCGCGTCGTACCCCAGGTGTTGCTGGTTCTCGTGGGCGAACTCGCGTATTCCTTGATTGCGGGCCGACGGCGGGTCACCGCGGCTGTGTTCACGAGTTGGCGCGACGTCTTCACCGATCTGGGCTCGATCCGGGCTTCGCGCAAGCAGATCCACGCGACGCGGCTCTTCCCCGACAGCGAGGTCCGGCGTCTCCAAGCGCGCGGGTTCGCCCGCCTCAATCGCTTCGTACGCGGTCAGCTGCACGGTGAAGACCGCGCTCGTCAGTTCGCCGAGTCGGGCGCAGGCTTTCTCCGCGAGGTCGCAGGCTCCCGCAGCGCACTGATCGTGTGGGGCACATTGTTCCTCGTGCTTTTCGCGGGCACGCGTGATCTGTTGTTAGGGCACCTTCCGGCGTTGGGGCAATTCATGCCGTCGCCGACGTCGGGCTCGCTGTTGCGTCAGTTCGTCTCCGGGTGGCGAAGCGCAGGCCTCGGCGGCGAATCGCCCGCGCCACCTGCGTTTGCGTTCCTCGGCGCTGCCGGTTTCGTGCTGTTCGGCGCGATCGGGTTCGCCCAGAAGGTTCTCGTTCTTGCGTTGGTGCCGATCGGATTCGTCGGCGCCTACCGGCTGGCTCGCAGTTCCGAGGTGCCGCGCGCTGGCCTGATCGCGCTCGCCGCCTACGCCGCAGTGCCGTTGCCGTACGCGGCGATTTCCCGGGGTCGGTGGGATGGGTTGATCGCCTACGCGGTCGCGCCGTGGGTGTTGGGCCGACTGCGCGTAAGCGTCGAAGGCCTCGGGCCGCGCGCGGCCGAGCCCGCAGACGGACGCCGCCGCGCCCCGTTCCTGTTCGACTGGCGCGCGGGGCTGTCTCTTGCGCTCGTACTCGGCGTTGCCGGTGCGTTTGCCCCCGGTCTGCTCGTGATGACGCTTGTGCTCGCGGCGGGCGTGTGGCTCGGCTCGGTGTTGGTCGGCGAGATCGGCGACGGGCGTCGAGCGCTCGTCATCGCCGGTACCGCAGTGGGCGTCTCGCTGCTCCTGCTGGCGCCGTGGTCGTTCACGATGCTGCACCCTGAAGGCTTGGTGCACGCGTTGTTCGGCCCGGGGCTGTCGCCAAATCGAGGGTTGTCCTTCGGCCAGGCGTTACGGCTCGAGACCGGTCGCCTTGGCGGCGCTCCGTTTGGCTGGTTCTTGCTGGGCGCCGCCGCGCTGCCGCTTGCGATCGGACGCGGCTGGCGCCTCAGCTGGGCGATTCGCTGTTGGGCGATCGTCGTCACCGACGCGATCTTCGTGACCGCCATCGGGCGGGGATGGTTGGGGCTGCCCGTCCCGAGCCCCGAATTGTTCCTCGCTCCCGCCGCAATCGCGCTGGCGTGGTCGATCTCGCTTGGGTTCATCGCCTTTCGGATTGACCTCAAGGAGTTCCGCTTCGGCTGGCCCCAGGCCGTTGCCATCGGCGCGAGCGCTTCGTTCGCGCTGGCGAGCCTTCCCATCGTGGCCGCCGCGGTGTCGGGCGATTGGGGCCTTCGGTCATCCACGCTCGGGGCCCAACTCGGCTACATCGACGCCGACGCGGCCAAGGGCGACTTTCGGGTGCTGTGGCTCGGCGATCCCGAAGTGCTCCCGGTCGACGGATGGCGGATCGCGCCAGGCCTCGCCTACGGCACCTCGCGCAACGGTGCGGGCAACCTTGCGGACCAGTGGGTGCCCAACCAGCCCGGGCCCTCTCGAGCGCTCGGCGACGCCGTCAAGATTGCGCTCAACGGCCGCACGACCCGGCTTGGTCACCTGCTTGGTCCCATGGGCGTGCGGTACGTGATCGTCCCGCGCCGCGTCGGACCAAAGTCGGCGGGTCGGCCGCTGCTGCCACCGTCGCGCGACGTCGGCGGAGCGCTCGCCGAACAGACCGACTTCCGGCAGCTCGACGCCACCAACGACGTCGCAGTCTTCGAGAACGCGGCGTGGGTGCCGATCCGCGCCGTACTCAACGACGCTGCCGCGCAGGAAGTGGCCGGTGCCGGCCGCGGCTTCGAAGCCGCGTCAGCCAACCAGATCGGTGGCGCCAAGCCCGCGCTCACCGCGCGCAGCTCGGATTACAACTTCAGCGGCGAGTTGGCGGGCCCGGCGATGTTCTTCGCCGAGACGCCCTCGGCGCGGTGGACCCTCAAGGTCAACGGCGACAAAGCGGTGCGGTCCAATGGCTTTGGGTTCGGCTCGGTGTACACGGCGGGCAAGGCCGGCAACGCAACCCTCAGGTACAACACCTCGATCGTGCGGTATCTGTCGCTGCTCCTGGAGGTGGCGATGTGGGCCACGGTGATTCGTAGCGCAATTGCGTTCCGTCGTTCCCGACGAGGGGAGCTCACATGAGCGAAGCCCGCGACGTACGTCGCCTCCCCGCACTGATCGCGCTCGTCGTTGGCCTAGTTGTGGTTGGCGTTGCAGACCGCGCCACGCGCCCAGCCTTGACGCCGAGCGGCGTACGCCTCGCCACGGCGTACGCGCCCACGGCTTCGCCGCCGGACGCGCTTACCTCAAACTGGTACTGCGCGGCGGGAACCTCTGCTGCGGGCGGTACCGCCGAAGCCACCACCATCATCGTCAATCCCACCGCTCGCCGGCTCCAGGGCACGATCGAGGGCGTCGGGGTAGACGGTTCGCGTGCATCCAAAGCCATCACCGTGGAGCCTCGCAGTCGCGTAGCGATCCCGAACGGCGAGGTACTGCGCAACGCCTACGTGGCCACCCACGTCCAGCTCGACGGCGGCGGCGCGTTCGTCGAGCACTCCGCAAGTGGACCTACCGGTGAGGCTCATGGGCCGTGCGCATCATCGGCCTCCACGCGCTGGTTCATGCCCGAGGGTGCGACCACCCGCGCGGCAACGCTGATCTACGAGCTGTTCAATCCGTTTCCCGACGACGCCATCGTCGACATGTCTTTCAGCACCGACGAGGGACGCGTCGCGCCCGCGGCCTTCCAAGGCCTTGTGGTTCCCGCGAACGGGTTGTTGCCGATCGACGTGGGCAGCCACGTGCGGCGGCGCGCGCACGTAAGCGGGGAGCTGCGCGTCCGCCGCGGCCGCATCGTCGCTGAGCAGATGCAGGTGCACAACGGCGAAGGGCGCAAGGGCCTCGGGCTGATGGTTGGCGCGCCCCGCACCGCGTTGGGCTTCGTCTTCCCCGACGGCGTCGCCGGACCGCGTCACCAGGAGCAACTGCACTTTTTCAACCCGAACAAGGAGGAGGCATCGGTTTCGCTCGATCTGGTGCTTGATTCCGACGAAGCACAACCCTTCGAGATCCGTATCCCGGCCCGCGACCGCGTCACCGTCGACCTGTCAGGCGAGTCGCGTATTCCAAAGAACGTCGGCCACGCGCTGATCGTGCGCGTGTCGAACAACGTCCCGATCGCCGTCGCGCGCACCATCGACGTCGGCGCTCCCGGGGCGCGCACCGCGTACCTGATCGACGTCGGCGCCACCAACGCGGCGCGGCACTGGGGCTTCGCGTCGGGCGGCGCGTCGCCCGCGCAGGAAGAGTTCATCGCGATCAGCAACGAGGCCGACCACTCCGTGACCGTCAGCATCACGTCGCCTGACGGATCGGGGCTCAACGCGCTCCCGAACCTCTCGTCGGTCACCATTCCGCGCGGCGCGCGTAGGGCGTTCCGTCTGGCTGATTTCAACGGGAAACCGCAGATGCCCCTCATTGTGAACGCGTCGGGACCCGTCGTAGTCGAACGCACGATTTACAAGCTCAACGGGCTCGGAGCGTCGGCCTCGATGGGCGTAGTTCTTTCAACCGACCACGGTTAAGACGCTGGGGTTACGAAGCTGGAGCTAGGCGCTGGGTGGCTGGCTACCGAGTTCGTCGGCGGCCTTGCGGTCCTGGTCTTCCTGCATCGCCTTGATGATCGCCTCGAAGATCTTGGCGGCGTCGGCGTCGAGGTGGTCACGGGCCCGTAGCAACACCAAGGCGCCGATGAATACGGGCGGGCTGACAATGATGAGTGCCGTCCGGAAGTTGTGATCAAAGGCGCCTGCGAGGCCGAACACGACCGCCGACGCAGCGGCCTGACCGAACACCACCGAGAACAAGTTGAACGCGCCGAACCCGGCGCCACGAAGGTGCGCGGGAACGGCATCGGATAGGCCCGCGCGCAATGCCGGCACCGCCATTACGGTGACGAAAAGCCCGAGACCTTCGAGCAAGAAGACCAGCTCCTTGGCGATGCTCGGGATGTAGGACGCCACGAAGAGGGTGTTGCCAATGAGCAGGCAGAAGGCCGGGATCGCCATACGGGCGCCCTTGATCTTGGTGGCGTAGCGGTCCGCAAGACGGCCGCCGAGCAACACGCCGGGCACACCCGACACGATGATCAGCACGGCGAGCACGCCTTCGGCGGCGCCGCTCTTGACCCCGAGTTGCTTTTCGTAGAACTGGGGGAGCGCGGCGGCGGCGGCGGTGATCGTGAACAGCAGCGTCGAGACGCCCACGAGTGCGTAGCGCATCGTGGTGATGGCCCAGATGGTGCGCATGTCGGCGCGCAGGCCGTCGATCATGTCGGTGAAGAAGCGCTTGGGGCCGTGCTCGAACAGCGGCAGCGATTCGGGCGTGTAGTCGCCGTCCTCGTCGACGACACCCGCAGACGCGCGGTCCGCAGCGCCGCGCCTGGGTTCACGCAGCCGGTACACGAAGAAGGCAATGAAGAAGCTCGGGAAACCCACTAACAAGAACGCCGAGCGCCAGCCCCACGTCGCTGCTGCGGCGCCACCGATGCCGACGCCGAGGCCGATGCCGACGAAGGTCAGTACTTGCTGGATCGAGAACGCGAGGCCTCGTTCCTCGGCGGGGTAGTAGTCAGCCAGGAGGCTGGCGCAGCATGGCTCGGTGATGGCCTGCCCGAACCCGAGGGCGCCGCGCACCGCTAGGAGCGACACGAAGTTGGGCATCGCGGCGGTGAGCGCAGTGATGCCCGACCACGCCACCACGGTGTGACCAACGGTGCGCGTCCGGATGAATCGGTCCGCGAGATAGCCCGCAGGCACGCTGACGAGACCGTTGACCAAGACGAACGCAGAAAGCAACAGACCCAGCTGCAGGTCCGACAGGTTGAGGTCCTTTTGGAGGTCCGTCGCAACGCCCCGCAAGACGTTCTGATCGATCTGGTCGACCATGATGACGAAGCCGAGCAGCCACATCGGCCACTTTCCGGTATGGGGTGCCGCGGTCGTGTTCACGCGCAGGTTCTAGTCGGGCCACACTGGCGGGCGCATGTCCAGGCTCATCCTCACCGTCGCGATCCTCGCGATCGCCGCTGCCGTGTCGTACGGGTTGCGCCGCCGCAAGCCCGCCGCGCCGACCCAGCCCAAGGCCTGGCCGGTGCCGGTGCAACTCGACCGCGAAGACTTCACCCGACCCGATGCCGCCTTCCTCGTGGTCGTGTTCAGTTCCGACACCTGCGGGAACTGCGAGCGGGTTGCGCGCAAAACCGCCGTTCTGGAGGCCGGCGACGTCGCTTACGAAGAAGTCTCGTACCAGTCAGACAAAGCGCGTCACAAGCGCTACGGCGTCGAAGCGGTGCCGATGGTGTTGGTCGCCGACGCCGATGGCGTCGTGCAGCGGTCCTTTGTGGGCGACGTGAGTGCTATCGACTTGTGGGGCGCGGTCGCGACGGTGCGCGACCCTTCTTCGGAGCCGCAGCCTTCTGACCATTCGCACGACCATTAACCGGCGGCGCCGCGCCGTTCTGCTTGACGATTGAGCCAAAAGCTCCGTCGACGAGGCGCTTCACCTCGTTGCCGTCGATCGTCTCGTGCTCGAGCAGCGCCTCGGCTACCGCCTCGAGACCCTGCTTGTGGGCGGTGAGCACCTGGGTGGCGCGGTCTTCTTGCACGCGCAGAATGGTCTCGACTTCTTCGTCGATGACCCGACTCGTCTCGTCGGAGTAGTCGCGAGTGTGCATGAGGTCTTCGCCGAGGAAGACCATGCCCTGCGAGCCCCACGCCATCGGCCCGATGCGATCCGACATGCCCCACTCGCGCACCATCTTGCGTGCGAGTTCGGTGTTGCCGACCAGGTCGTTGTTGGCGCCGGTCGACAGGTCGCCGAACACGATCTGCTCCGCAACCCGTCCGCCCATGCGCACGCAGAGCGAATCCTGGATGTAGTCGAGGTTGTAGATGTGCTTCTCCTCGAGGGGCAACTGCTGGGTGACGCCCAGCGCCATGCCACTTGGGATGATCGTGACCTTGTGCAGCGGGTCGGTGTGGGGGAGCACGTACGCAAGAACGGCGTGGCCGCCCTCGTGGAACGCGACGCGTTCCTTCTCGGCGTCCGAGAGCGCAAGCGACTCGCGCTTTTGGCCCATGAGCACGCGGTCGCGCGCGGCCTCGAAGTCCTCCATCGCGATCTCGCGGGCGTTTCGGCGCACGGCGTGCAGCGCAGCCTCGTTCACGAGGTTGGCGAGATCGGCGCCGCTCATGCCCGGGGTCCCGCGTGCGATTAGGTCGATATCGACGTCCTTGCCGACGCGCTTGTCCTTCATGTGGACGCGCAGGATCGGCAGGCGCTCCTCGAGGTCGGGCAGCGGCACGATGATCTGGCGGTCAAAGCGACCCGGACGCAGCAGCGCAGGGTCGAGTACGTCGGGGCGGTTGGTGGCCGCCATCATCACGATGCCCTCGGTGGTCTCGAAGCCGTCCATCTCCGACAGCATCTGGTTGAGCGTTTGCTCGCGTTCGTCGTGCCCGCCGCCGAGTCCCGCACCACGCTTGCGCCCGATGGAGTCGACCTCGTCCACGAAGATGATCGCGGGCGCCTGTTTACGTGCGGTCTCGAACAGGTCGCGCACGCGGCTGGCGCCGACGCCCACGAACATCTCCATGAAGTCCGATCCGGTTACCGAAAGGAACGGAACGCCGGCCTCGCCGGCCACCGCGCGGGCCAGGAGGGTCTTACCGGTGCCCGGAGGCCCAACGAGCAACACACCCTTAGGGATGCGGGCGCCTATGTCCTTAAAGCGACCGGGGTTCTTGAGAAAGTCGACGACCTCGCGGATCTCCTGCTTGACGCCCTCGTAGCCCGCTACGTCGTCGAAGGTCGTCTTGGGGCGTTCGGTTGTGTACACCTTGGCCTTGCTCCGCCCGATGTTCATGACGCCGCTCATCTGGCCTTGGGCCCGGCGGTTCATCCACACGAAGAATCCAATGATGAGGCCGAAGAAAAGCAACGTGGGGAGGAACGACAACCAGATGCTGGTCGTCTCGTTGGTGAACTCGAGCGCCTTGACGTTCTTGCGTAGCGCAGACTCGACCGCGTCGGGGATCGGGCGCGGACCGGTAACGGAGAACTTCTGCTCGTCGCCGTTCACGTTCACGACGCCGGTGATCTTGCCCGTGTCGTTGTTGATCTTGGCTTCGCTCACCTGGCCGGCCTCGGCACTGGCGACGACCTGGTTGTAGGTCAGCTTCGACGTTTTGCTGCTTCCACTCGTCAAGCTGGGGACGATCACCGCGAGAACGATCAGCGCGACGAGCACGAGGCCCGCGATACGCCAGTTCGGTTCGGATCGGCCCGAGCCGGGCGTCCGGGGACGTTGCTGGGGCGGGGGCATACTCACTCCTTCATCGTAAGACCTGGAGACGGTCTTTCTTTCCTTCGTTGCATTCGTGCGACCATCCGCGTATTGCGGGCGCACCCTCGATACGTTGCTCTTCCATGTCGCGTACTCCCCGCTGCGCACGGCCCGGTTGCGGTGCTGCTGCAGACGCCACGTTGAGCTACGACTACGCCAGTCGGACCGTTTGGCTTGATCCCGCAGACCGCGGAGTCGAGGGTGGATGGTTTTTGTGTCCGACGCACGCCACGAATGTGCGTGCGCCGGTCGGCTGGGCAGTCGACGATCGCCGAGCGAGCAACATTCGCCGCCTCGCCGTTTAAGAGCACACATCGGTACGCTGGTGCGACCGCCGGCGTATGACAGTGATCGAAACCCCCACCGACGAGCAGCGCTCGGAAATACGTCCTTTCGACGTCGCCGCGGTCTTCTTTTTCTCGATGGTCACTGCGGTGGTCGGCTTCAGTATCGGCACCGCGATCGGCGGTTCGGGCTCCTATGCGGAGACCTGCGCTGGTCTTATCGGGCTCTGGGCCGGCCTCATTCCCGGGTCGCTTCTCATCCTGCGGGTGCGGGCGACGGGGAGCTTCGTCAAGGACCTCGGCCTGCGTTTCGAGTTCCCGCGTGACCTCAAAGGGATTCTCTACGGCCTCGGTAGCCAGTTCATCTTGCTGCCGGTCATTTACGTGTTCGTGCAGTGGGCGTTGTCGCGCGATCTCACCAAGGACCTTGAAGCACCCGCCAAGGACCTGACGCAAAACGCCCACGGGCCGGGGTTCTTTTTTCTCGCCGTACTGCTCGTGATCGGCGCCCCCGTGGTCGAAGAGATCTTCTACCGGGGGCTGCTGCTGCGGTCGCTTCGGCGTTACCTGCCGGTGTGGCCTTCGCTGGTGCTCAACGGGTTCATCTTTGGCGCGGTGCATTTCGACCTCGTCACGCTTCCGGGCCTTGCGGCCTTCGGCATCGTGCTGGCCTGGCTTGCGCAGCGCTCCGGTCGGTTGGGGCCGAACATCATCGCCCACGCTGTGTTCAACGCGGCCACCGTGATTGCGTTGTGGAATGCCTGACGGTTCCAACGAGGCGCCAGCGGCAACAATGGCGCCAATGTTGAAGATCGATCGCGTCCGTTGGCAGCTCGTGCTGACCGTTGTCGTGCTGTTCGCCGCGGTCGGATTCACCTTCATGCAGCTGCACCCCAACCTGCTCTTCGCCAACACGACGCCGGCGGGTGGCGACATGGGTGCGCACGTATGGACCCCCGCCTACCTGCGCGACCACCTGCTGCCGCACGGTCGCCTGACGGGTTGGGCGCCCGACTGGTACGGCGGCTTTCCCGCGCTCACCTTCTACTTCCCACTGCCGAGCCTGATGGTCGTCATCGCCGATCTCGTGATGCCCTACAACGTGGCGTTCAAGCTCGTGTCGGTCTCGGGCCTACTCACCCTGCCGATTGCCGCGTGGTTCTTCGCCCGCTGCATGAAGCTCACGTTCCCGGGGCCGCTGCTGGTAGCGCTGGCCACGGTCCCGTTCATGTTCGACCGCACGTTCACGATCTACGGCGGCAACATCGCGTCGACGCTCGCGGGCGAGTTCGCGATGTCGATCAGCTTGTCGTTCTGCCTCGTCTATCTCGGGCTGTTCGCCAAGGTGCTCGAGACCGGCAAGTACAAGGCACTGGCCGCGGCGACCCTCGCCTGCGTCGGCATCTCCCACATCGTGCCGTCGATCATCGCGATCGTCGGGTCGCTGGTGTTGCTCGCGTTGGCGCCGCGCAAGGAGTCGATCAAGCGGGCGTGGCCCGTCTTCGTGGTGGCCGGGCTCATCGCCGCCTTCTGGGTGGTGCCGTTCGTGATGCGCTTGCCGTACACGAACGACATGGGCTGGGAGAAGCTCATGGACTGGCGCAAGGAGCTGGGCTTCAAGCCCGGTGAACCCCACAGCTGGCTGATGCCCTTCGGCAAGTATTCGCTGCTGTTCGGGTTCTCGTTCCTCGGCCTCGTGCTGTCGATCGGGCGGCGCAGCAAGGCCGGTATGTTCGCCGCTTCGATGGCGTTTGTCTCGGCGGTCGGATTTGTCTACGCGCCCCAGAGCCGCCTCTGGAACGCGCGTCTGCTGCCGTCATGGTTCTTCTTCCTCTACATCCTCGCGGGCGTCGGTATTGGCGAGCTGGCCGTCGGCTCGTCGTGGCTCCTCAACGCGCTCAAGCGCACCATCGTGGGTGAGCACGGCGAGGACGAAACGCTCGAGGCCTTCGAATTCTTGCCCCGCCTGTTAGCGCCGGTCTTCGGTCTCGCCTTCATTCTCGTGGTCGTCGGCATGCCACTGCATCAGCTGCCGACGTGGTGGCCGCAAAAGACCGCCGATCGCAGCTTCGTGACCGACTGGGGCGCGTGGAATTACTCGGGCTACGAGCGCAAGGCCGCCTACCCCGAGTACCGCGACGTGATCACCACCATGGACCGCGTCGGCGACAAGCACGGCTGTGGCCGCGCCATGTGGGAGTACGAGCCTGAGCTCGACCGTCTGGGCACGCCGATGGCGCTCATGCTGTTGCCGTACTGGACCGATGGATGCATCGACTCGATGGAGGGCCTGTTTTTCGAGTCCGCCGCCAGCACGCCGTATCACTTCCTCAACCAGTCCGAACTTTCCGCCGTGCCGTCGCGTCCCCAACGCGACTTGCCCTACAGCGAGCTGAACGTGGCCGACGGCGTCAAGCACCTCCAGGAACTCGGCGTGCGTTACTACATGGCCATCAGCACGGCCGCGGTGGCCCAAGCCGAGCAGATCTCCGACTTGACGCTCGTGGCCGAGAGCCAGCCGTGGTCGGCGACCATCAACGCGAACGGCGCATCGAGCGTCGAGAGCCGCAAGTGGAAGATCTACCAAGTCAAAGACTCAGCGCTGGTTTCGCCGCTTGAGAACCTGCCCGCCGTGATGACCAACGTGCCCAAGGGTGGGCGCGAGTGGCTCGATGCGGCCGTCGACGCGTACACCGCCAAGGGCGAACGCTCCGTGCTGTACGCCGCGTCGGGCCCGGCGTCGTGGCCCCGGGTTGCACGCCCGTCGGCCAACACGCCGCACAAGGCCATCCCGACACCAGTGAAGGTGCGCCGAATCACCAGCAGCGACGACCGCATCTCCTTCGACGTAGACCGCGTCGGCGTACCGGTGATCGTGAAGTCGTCGTACTTCCCGAACTGGCAGGCCAAAGGCGCTCAAGGCCCGTATCGCGTCACCCCGAACCAGATGGTCGTGATTCCCACTTCCAAGCACGTGACGCTGCACTACGGCGTCACGCCGGTAGACCTGATCGCCAACCTGCTCACGTTGGCGGGCCTGGTTGGCCTCGGTGGTTTGTGGTGGTGGGGGCGTCGTCCGGACCCGCCTGCGAGTACGCCGGTGGATGAGGACGTCGCGATTCATGAAGAGCCGCCCGTCGACGAGCCCCGACGTGACGAGGAAGCCGACTGGCTCAAAGAACTCGCCGGCGTCGGCGGCCTCGGCTCCTAAGCACTCGCACAGCTAGTAGAACTCCCGGCCGTGCGGTCCCGCCTGCGACGCTTCGCTGCCGTCGGTGTGCTCGTCACCGTTGTTGATGTCGTCGCACTGCTGCTACTGCGCCTTGGCGTGGGGTTGCCCGTCCTCGCGGCCGATGCGATCGCGATCGGGTGCGGCGCGGTGGTGTCGTTCTTCGCCAACCGGGCACTGACCTTTACCCGCGACCCGCACCTGCGCTGGGTCGACGAACCTTTTGCGTACGCGGTGGTCACCTTCGCGGCCGGCGTGGTCGACGTGTTCGTCCTGCGGTTGGCCTACGTCGCGTACGAGGTCGCGGATCAGCACCCCGAGACGCGCCACGAGTTGCAGTGGTTGTTGATTGCCAAGTTCGTCGCGCTGGGCGTCGCGGGCGGGCTACGGCTGGTGGGCTACCGCGGTTTGTTGTTCCGTCACGTGCGGGCCGCTCAGGAGCACCCCGTGGCGGGTCGCACGCCGGCGCCCGGGTTGCGCCGCGTGAGCGTCGTGGTTCCCGCCTACAAGGCGGCCGACTTCATCGGCGCGTCCGTCGCACGGCTACGGGCCGAGCTTGGTCCACTCGTGGACGATGACCTCGAGATCGTGGTGGTAGACGACGGCTCACCCGACGACACCTTCGCGGCGGCGCAGGCGAGCGACGCCGATGCCGTGCTGCGCCTCGATCAGAACCAGGGCAAAGGCGCGGCGGTCCGCAGGGGAGTGCTTGCCGCCACCGGACGCACGATCGTGTTCACCGACGCCGACCTTGCGTACGAACCCGTACTGCTGTTCGAACTGATTCAACAGATCGAGGCCGGGTGGGACGTTGTGGTCGGCAGCCGAGCGCACGTCGAGACCGTCACCCTCGTGAGGGCGCGGCGCTTGCGCGCCCTGGGCAGTCGCGCCATCAACCTGATCTCGTTCCTTGTTCTGCTCGGGGCCTACCGCGACACGCAGTGCGGGCTCAAGGCGTTCCGCTCCGACGCCGCCCAACGGATCTTCTCCGTGGCCAGGATCAACCGCTTCGCGTTCGACATCGAGGTGTTTCACCTCGCCGAGCGCATGCGCCTCTCGCTCCAGGAAGTGCCGGTGACCCTGGCCAACTCGGAGGCTTCCACGGTGAAGATGGGGCTCGACTCACTACGAGTGCTGGCCGACATGGTGCGCGTGCGGCGCCTCGCCGGTAAAGGCGCCTACGACAACACCAACTAGTTTGGCCGCCGTTATGGCTCCCACTTTGGACGCGGTCTTCAAGGCCTACGACATCCGTGGCCTCGTGCCCGAAGAACTCGACGTCGACCTCGCCCGCCAGGTGGGTGGTGCGTTCGCGCGCTTTGCCGGTGCCCCGGCGATCCTGGTTGGCCGCGACATGCGGCCATCGGGCCTCGAGCTGAGCGGCGCCTTCATCGAAGGTGCGCTCGATCAGGGCGTCGACGTCATCGACCTTGGTCTCATCCCGACAGACCTGCTCTATTTCGCCTCCGGGAGCCTCGATCTCCCCGGAGCGACCTTCACCGGTTCGCATAATCCCGCGCAGTACAACGGGATCAAGCTGTGCCTTGAGGGCGCCAAGCCGGTAGGCGAAGACACCGGCCTCGACGTGATCAAGGCCGACATCGAATCCGCGGAGACACACGCAATCGCGGCGCGCCGCGGCGAGGCCCGCTCGCTCGATTTGTTACCGGACTACGCCGACCACGTGCGTTCCTTCATCGATACCAACGCGATCCGTCCGCTCAAGATCGTGGCCGACACGGCCAACGGTATGGGCGGGCTTGCGCTGCCTCAGGTCATGGGCGCCCTACCGGTGACCCTCGAGATCCTGTTCGAGGAACTCGACGGCACGTTCCCGAATCACCCCGCGGATCCGATCAACCCGGCCAACCAGGTCGACCTCATCAAGCGCGTAGTCGAGACCGGCGCGGACATCGGCCTCGCTTTCGACGGCGACGCCGACCGTGTGTTCCTGGTCGACGAGAAGGGCGTGGGCCTGTCGGGCTCGACTACTACCGCCATCATCGCCTCGACGATGCTCGACCGGAACCCCGGTTCGACCGTGATCTACAACCTGATCTGCAGTCGGGCCGTACCCGAGGTGATCAAGGAAAAGGGCGGTGTTCCCGTGATCGCCCGCGTAGGCCACAGCTTCATCAAGGCCGTGATGGCCGACACCAACGCGATCTTCGGCGGCGAGCACTCTGCGCACTACTACTTCCGCGACAACTACCGGGCCGACTCGGGGCTGATCGCCGCTCTTGTTGTGCTCGAGATCATCAGCCGTGCCGGCCTGCCGCTTTCTGAGATCCGCAAGCCGTTCGAGCGTTACGTCGCGTCGGGTGAGATCAACACCCGCGTGGCTGACCCGAAGGCGTCGGTGGAGAAGGTCGCGGCGGCGTTCGCGTTGATGCAGCAGTCGCGTCTCGACGGGCTGACCTGCGAAGCAGATTCGTGGTGGTTCAACGTTCGTCCGTCGAACACCGAACCCCTCTTACGCCTCAACCTTGAGGCAAGCAGTCAAGATGAATGCGAGGCTCGCACCAACGAGGTCCTTGCCATAGTGAGAGAAGGCTGATCGTGGCGCTCGCCCCAGCGTTGTTGAGTGTGCTTGCCTGCCCGCAGGACAAGGGCGCACTGCTGTATTTCGAGGACGAAGAGTTCCTCTACAACCCGCGCCTCAAGCGCAAGTATCCGATCACCAACGACATCCCGAACTTCCTCGACGATGCCATGGTCAGCGCAGACGACGCCGAGCATCAGCGTCTCGAAGCCAAGGCCAAGGCGAACAACATCACGCCGGGCTGGGAGAACTAGCTCGTGGGTCTCACGCTCGACAGCCAGGGCATGTGGGACGTCACCGCTGGGTTACCCGAGCAGGTTGCGGAAGCGGCGGCTAGCTGTCACATCGAAAACCCCGACGCGCTCCCGCCGCATGATGAGATCGAAAACGTCGTCATCCTCGGGATGGGCGGCAGCGGCATCGCAGGCGACATCGTGTTGGCGGCCGCCGCGCCGTTCATGGCCGTACCCGCGGTAGTCGTCAAGAGCTACACGCTGCCTGCGTTCGTGACCGAGAACTCGGTAGTGATCGTGGTGTCGTACTCGGGCAATACCGAAGAGACCATCGAAGCGGCCTCAGAAGCCGTGGTCGCGGGCGCGCACCTCTGCGTCGTGTCGGGGCCGGGGCAGTTGCGCTCGCTCGCGCAGGAGTGGAACGCGGCCTACATCCCGGTGCTGGAGTGCTCGCCTCAGCCCCGCGGCGGCATCGGCGCGATCTCGGTTCCGCCGCTGCTGGCGTTGGAGTCGGTGGGCTTGTTCCCCGGAGCGCG
>JBKJQZ010000333.1:0-10530 GCA_046594835.1 Acidimicrobiales bacterium
GCAACACGCGTCCGAAGGGCTGACGGGCCAGAGTCTGCAGCGCCCCACTCTTGTCGGGCTCTGCGCCCGGCTGGGAACTGCCTTCAAACGCCAAGCGAGCGGCGAGTGCGCCGGTGACAAGCCAGATGGCAGCTCGCGACACCAAACCGGCCCGGCCGGCGACTTCCACTACGCGTTCGTTACTGGGCACGCTGTCCCGATACCGCAGAACGCCTGCGCTTAACCGCCAAGATCCACGCCCACGCGGCGAAGGTGGTTATTCAGTCGTGGCGACGGCGCACTAAGTGCCAGTGATTGATTTCGCCCTGGCGTTCGTAGACAAATTCGTCGAGCGCCTCGCGGGCGAGCACGAGCCCGCGCCCTGATTCTGCAAAATCGTCCTCCGGTGAGGTCGCAGCGTCCACGACGTCTCCCGGGAGCAGCTCACCGTTCTCGTCGAAATCTGCGACAACGCGGTCGTCGTAGTCCTTCAGAACGAGCACCATCGTCGCCGGGGGCTGGCAATGTTCGATGATATTGGCGGCGACTTCCGCGACCGCGAGGTCAAAGCGCATGCGGTCGGCCTCACCTATAGCGGCGACGCCATGCCAGAAGTTGTGCAGCAGCGCGTGGACCGCGTCGAGAGCGTCGGGCGTCGCCGTCATCTCGAGCATGTAGGGGCGGTCAGCCGTTGACATTGAGCGCCTCGTCCACGCTCCCATATGCCTTGAGGACGCGATCAAGCGTCGTGAGTTCGAGCACCATCAATGCCTGGCCCGACACGTTGGCGATGCGGAGATCGCCACTCGCTTGACGCGTCTTTTTCAGCCCCGCGACAACTGCGCCGAGGCCCGACGAGTCGATGAACTCGATGCCGGAGAAATCAACCACAACCTGATGCAGACCCTTGGCCGAAGCTTCCTCGATCACCCCTCGGAACTGTGGGGCCGCGACCATGTCGAGGCGACCGACGGGTCGCACGACAACGGCGCCGTCGCGCTCCTCGACTTCAAACTCGATCATGCAGGCACACCTTCCGCTTTCTGTTCGTCTTCGACACGGTAGAGCGCGGCGTCGATGATCACCGTAAGCACGATCAGGTCATAGACCGACCAACCGGCGTTCACGAGCACGCCTCCGAGCTCCGCGTGGCCCGTCATCAGGCGAACCAAGCCGACGATGACCGACACGCAGAGCAGGCCCATTGCGATGAGTTGGGGCCGCACAAGCGGGAACGCAGCCTGCCGGGCCTGCCGAGTTTTCGGCGTCACCACGAAGCCGAGCGTGCGACCAAACACGACGTTGCCGACCGCAGTGGTCAGAGCACGAATCCACAGCGGGAACAGCGCCAAGCTGTATTGCTGGCCGCGCCAAGTGCGCACGCCGTAACCGACAACGAAGAACATCATTTGGTTCAGCACGAAGAACGGCGCGAAGTGCAGCAGGAAGTCTTCGCCGAATGAGTTCACCGGTCGCACGCCGAAGCACAGATACAGCATCGGAGCGACGAGATACGGAATCGCGGCGAAGCCCGACAGATAGCTCCACATTGTGCCGAGGTACATGACCTTCTGACCGATCGACAGGCCGCGCTGGGTCAGCGGGTTCTCGCGCATAAAGACCTGCAGGGTGCCCTGCGCCCACCGCAACCGTTGTTGGAGCATCGTCGCGAGGTCTTCCGGCGCGAGCCCAAAGGCAAGGATCTCGTGGTGGTAGACGCTCTTCCAGCCGCGGCTGTGCAAGCGCATTGCGGTGGCCATGTCTTCGGTCACCGAGATTGTTGCGAGGGGCATGACCGGCTGCGCCTCCTCGTCGAGGCCAACATCGAGCGCACGCAGCATCGCCTGGACGCTCTCGAGCGCGCCGAGAGGCGACCAGTCGCGCTCGGCCAGCAAATCCACGGTGTCCTGCGCGAGCAACAGATCGCCGGCGGTGTCGCCCGCAAGTTCAGCGATGGCGGCAAGGTCGGCCTGGAGACCGGCCACGTCGGCCGCAACAACGCTACGGCTCGCGGCTTCAACGCGGCGTTGGAAGCGGTAGGTGATCTCCGAGAACGGGTCGCGTTGCTTGAGTTGTTGCTTGGCCTCACCCAACGCGTCGGTGACGTCGCTCAGAGCGGTGAGCAACCGCGCGTCACCCGAGCGACGAGCGTCGCGCGTCGCTTTGAGGAGAAGACCGCCCGCCTTCTTCAGCGTGTTCTCGAGCGCTTCCTCGAGCTCGATTACGTAGCGGCTTAGCCCGAGCTGCATCAGCGCCTCGCGACGCAGCACCGCGTTCGACCCGCAGAAGAACGCAGCGTTCCAACCGTCCTTGCCCTGCTGAATCGGGCCGTAAAACAACGGCGCCTGGCTGCCCAGCGGATCCGACTCAGGAACGTTGGTGAAGTACTGCGGCGTCTGCACGAGCGCAACACGCTCGTCGCGGAAATAGCCGAGCGTGCGATCGAGAATCTCCGGGGCAGGGATCTGATCGGCGTCGAGGATCATCAGGAACTCGCCGGTCGTGAGCATCAGCGCGTTGTTGAGATTGCCGGCCTTGGCATGACGTGGCCGGTTCTTCCACGCCTCGCTGCGCGTGATGTACCCAACGCCAATATCGCGAGCGGCCTCTTCCATCTCCGCGCGCGACCCGTCGTCGAGGATCCACGTGCGGTGCGGGTGACGGATGGCGTGGGCCGCTACCGCCGTGGCCCGCACCATCTCAATCGGCTCGTTGTAGGTAGTGATGAACACGTCGACGGTCGCGCCGACGGGTGGATGTTCGGGCTCGCCGCGCAATTTGATGCGCCACATCGTGAGACCAAACAGCACGGCGTCGAGCATGCTGTAGGTCTCTGCGAGCACGAGCGGCAACGCAATCCACCACGCCGACCAGCGCACCGACGACGTCCATCGCCAGATGAGGTAGTTCGCTCCGAGAAAGAGGTTCGCGGCTACCAGCACCCGAATAAAGGCCGCCTTGAGTTCGGCCCGCTCCTGCTCGCCCGGCGGCAAGACCGCGCGGCCGATGGCGCGACGCACGCGCTTCGGGCGCTCGTGGGTAATCACGGGCGCGGCGACCGCCAGCGGAAGCGCACGAGCAGCAGGATCGACACCAAGAAAGCGGCGATCAGTACCCCACCGATGATGGTCTCGCTGCGGATGGCCTTGGCGCGCAGCACCGGCGCGAGCTCGACGGGCGGGGCCGCGCCGGTCTCGGCTTGGAGGATCTGTGCCTTGGGAGCATCGCTGAGCACGGCGACGACCTTGCCGGCGATCGATTCGGCGCCGTCGAGCGAGCCCAGCGCTCGCATCGTCGCAACGACGCCCGCCTCTTCGCCCGTCACCATCAGCGCGGACTTGTCTGCGTTGAACGGCGACGCCACGAGGCCGGCGTAGGCCACGACCGACGCCGCGCCCTTGGCCACCGGAGCGCTCTCGATCGACACCGCGCGATCAAGCACCTTCTCGAGGTCACCGAGCAGCACCAGGTTGTGGTCACTGCGACGAGTCGGCGACAACGTGGCAGCGGTAATCACCGTCGCGGCGTCCTGCGACTGGTGCACCGGCGCCCAACGTCCGAGCGTGGCGGCGGCCTGCAACGCCACGGCAACTGCCGGGTCGTCGTTGGTGGCGATAACGACGAGCGGGTTCCGCACCGACGAGGGGAAACGGCCGAGGTCGAGACGCGACCCCGACGTATGCGGCAGCGTCACGGTGGAGGTCGGCAGCACGGTCGCGTGGGTCGCTTCGGCGTCGAGCGGTGTGCAGGTGCGTTGGTCCGGGAACAGGTGCACGCGCAGTTGCAGCCGGAGCGAACGCACCGGTCGCCCTCGCAGGTCGCGGTCCACGAGCCCACCGGGCACATCAAATCGGTACGCACGCGTGCCGCCACCCGGAATGAGGCCGCGGGTGCCGACGCCGAAGCCGTTCACGGTTGCTTCGACAAACGACGGTCCGCGATGCACACCGGGTGCGGTGTCGATGTCGAGGTCGAGGTGGCCGGTGCGATCAATCTTCCATTCCGCTGGCCGTTCGATCACGAAGTTGAAGGTCTTGGTGCCAGGCCCGGCCGCTTCCTGGCGGTCGATGCCAAGCTGACTGAAGCTCGCGGCGCTGGCCGTCCACGGCGCGGTGCGCTTGGGGTCAGCGGCGGGCCGAGAGCGGCTGAGCACAACAGCCGGTCCCCCGAACTGATCGACGTACTGGAGGCGTCGGGCGGCGCTGAGCACCGCGGCGGCGGTGGGGCCCGTCACGACCACACGAACCGGGCCGGACTGGTCCAGCGCGATCACGCCGTTTCTCGCAGTCTTCGCCGCGGCGTCGGCAACGGGAAGGTCGATGCCGTGTTGAATCGAGGGCCCGTCGGTTGGGGCCACGGACGCGGTGGTGACGACTGCGTCACGTCCCGCAGCGCCGAGCCACCGGCCCGCGGTTGCAGCTACAACACCGGCCGCTTTGAGCAGCGTGTGGTTCGGGTGCGACGGCACCACGATGCGGAGCGGTTGTGCGGAGATCGACGCGGGAACCACTAGGCGGGGAACGTCGCTGAGATCCCTCGGGCCCTCGAGGGTGGTCGGCATCGTTATCAGCGAGGAGCCATGGACAGTCGCCCACAGCGCCGGGTTCGTGGGTTCCTCGCACGTGTCGCGCGTGAGGCGCATAAAAAAGCGGGTCTCGACGAACAGGCCGCTCTTGCCGATGATCTCGTTGGGCACGGGCACCACGAGGTGGCCGTGCGTGCGGTTGTTGGCGGTAAGGAACGTACTGGCGAGGCTGAGGTCGTTCGCCCGCACCGTCATGGTCGACAGGTCAGGCAGGAGGAGCCCGGAATGGCTGAACTCGATATCGAGCGCGACCGGTCCTGATACCGCAGCGCCGGGCGGAATGGGGACGAAGAATGAACTCGCGCCATACATGCCGCGCACGTCGGTGTCGCCGCCACCAAGGGATCGCAAGGTTACGGGCGCTTCATCGGCCGAGACCGGGCGCACGAAGGGCAACGTGATCACGCCAACCGCCACGAGTAGTGCCGCCATCACTTTTCGCATGTGTATTTGGTCCTTAGAGGCGTCGCATGACGAGCACGGTTACGTCGTCGGGTTGATCGGCGCCTACGTCGGTGAGCGTTTCGACGATCGCTTGCGCGCTTTCCATCCCGAGGGCCACATCGGCCACTTCGCGTAGGACGCGCGCCACGTCCTCATGGCTGTCGGCGCCGCCGCGGACGTCGAGGATGCCGTCGCTGCAGACGATCAGCGTGTCGCCCGACGCGAGCCGGAACGTCGCGTCGTCCCACGTTGCGTCGGTCATCATCCCGACCGGCAGGCCGCGCTTGTCGAGGCGCTCGATCGAACCGTCGACCCGCACAATCATGGCCAGGCCGTGGCCTGCGTCGACGTACTGCACGTCGCCATCATCGCCGCGTGCACGCGCGAGGAACAGCGTGAAGAAGCTGTCTGTTTGAGCGAGGTCGTCTTCGAGCGCGATCGACGCGTACGTGACGCCGTCAGCGAGCGACGGCTGGCCCGCGGCCACACGCAACACGGCGCGCACCGTGGCCATGAGTATCGCCCCACCCATTCCTTTGCCCATCACGTCGGCGAGCGCGATCGCAGAGCCGGTCGGTGTGGGGAACCAGTCGAAGAAGTCGCCGCCGACCATCCATGACGACTTCACGCGTGCGGCCACGTCGAATCCGGGAAGATCCGGTGGCCGGCGCGGCAGCAGGCCCTGTTGCACTTCAGCGGCCCGATCGAGTTCCTCGTCAACGACGAGTTCCTTCTGCACCCAGTCGGCCATGTCTTTGAGGAGGCCGACTTCCAAGATGGTGATCTTGCGCGGCTTGTGGTCCAGGATGCAGAGCGTGCCCACGCGGTGGCCACCCTTGGATTCGAGCGGCACGCCGGCGTAGAAGCGGATGTTGGGGTCGCCGGTCACGAGCGGGTTGTCGCGGAAGCGGTCGTCATTGAGAGCGTCTTCAACGATCAGCGGCCCGGCGCTCTGGATTGCGACGTTGCAGAACGCGATGTCACGGGGGGTCTCGGGCATGCCCTCCAAGCCAATATTCGACTTGAACCACTGCCGGTCGTTATCGACGAGGGTCACGAGCACCATCGGTACGCCAAAGAGGCGCGCACACAGTCGGGTGACACGATCAAAACGTTCTTCGGGCGGCGTGTCGAGGATCTGCAATTCCTCAAGGGCCAATACTCGGGCGACCTCGTCGGCCTCGGTCGCAGCGTTCGGCTCATCCATGACCGCCCGATTATGGCCCCTACCAACCCCAGCCGCAGCAAGCGACCAGCGGGCTACACGCTCGGCTTCGTTTCGACGGGCCTAGGAATGCACCCAGATCTGCGAACCCAGTGGTGCGAGCCCCGCAGCCCAAATGAAGTCGGTCGCGGCGTTAAGCAATCGTACGCAACCGTGCGACGCGGGGTACGGCGGGATCGAACCCGAACCATGGATCGCGTGGCCGGCCGAGGTGAAGTACTTCGGTCGGTACAGCGTGCCGAGGTGCGACTCGTGGTAGCCGTCGATCTGTCGACTGAAACTGAAGCGGCCCTCGGGCGTGCTGGCGAAGTACCGCTTGCCCGCGTACGTGTAATACGTATTGCTTCCGGTCGACACGTTGAAGGCCCACTGCACGGCGCCGTTGCGGATCACGAGCAGCAACTGACGCGTCTTGTCGACTTCAACGAGGTCACCCGAAGTGCTCGCGGCATAGGGACGATTGCCAGCGGCGAGCACGACTGCGTCTTCGTCACCGATCTTGCCGTCGCGCGGTAGGCCGTTGTTCTTCTGGAACGCCCACACCGCTTGGGTCGTGGAGCCGCCGAAGTAGCCATCGACCGCAGGCAGCCAGTAGCCCATCGTCAGCAACTTGTTCTGCAGGTCCGCCACATCCGGCCCGGAGTCACCCTGCTGGAGAATCTGCACCATCTTGGCGATGCCCGCACCGGTCACGATGTGATCGCCGTTGGTCGCGACGTTGACGCCGCCCGGGTACGACGGGTCGTACGCGAAGAACCCACCCTGGTCGGCGCCGGTCAGTGAGAACGAGCGGACGTGGGGCCCACCCCCGCGACCTGCGCCGGTAACGATCGAACCATCACCACCACCGAGTCCGCTCCCGCCGCCAGTCGCGGCGACGGTGACGCCGCCCGTGAACGACGCGCCGTAGGCGAACCACTCGTTCTGAAGCGCGCCATTCATGTCGTAGGTACGCACGTGGGGGCCGCCGTTGCTCGCCGGCGCGGTGACAACGCGACCGCCTCCCATCGCGACGTTGACGCCACCGGTAAAGCCCGGCGAATACGCCATCCACTCCTTTTGCACATCACCCGTCGCGCTGAAGAGCCGCACGTGGGGCCCACCACCGAAGCCGGGCGCAGTGGCGATGCTGCCGGGCCCACTCGCCACGCCCGAGGCTGAGCCCGCGGCAACGTGAACGCCACCGGGGAAGTTCGGGTCGTACGCGAACCACTTGCGCAGCAGCGCACCGGTGCCGGTGAACACGCGTACCTCGGGCCCGCCCCCGAAGCCAGGACCGGTAACGATCTCGGCTTTGCCATCGCCGTCGACGTTGGCCGCGGCAACAAACACGCCGCCCTGGAACTCGTCGACGTAGGCGTTGAAGTCCGCCAGCAGTTCGCCGGCGAGCGAATACACGTGGACGTTGGGTCCCCCGCCTGGTCCGGCGCCCGTGATCAGTTCGGGTGCCGAATCGCCCGACACGTCGGCGATGGCGACGGTGACCCCGCCCGCAAAACGCGTGTCGTAGGCAAAGAAACTCGCGCCCGGGTTCCCGCTCGCGTCGAAGACACGGACGTGGGGTGCAGGGCCTGGTAGCGACACCACGATCGCGGCGTGCGCCGCGCTCGGAGTCAGTGCGGCGACTACCAGGGCCCCTAGCGCAACAACAAGCTTTTTCATTGTTCTTGAAATGTACGGAAGTCCGGCTCGTCGTGCGCTAATCCGGACATTTTTCTTTACAGCGCGTCCGTGCCCATCTCACCGGTGCGAATGCGGTACACCGCGTCGACCGAGGTCACCCAGATCTTGCCGTCACCGATCTGCCCGGTGCGTGCGGTCTCCATGAGCTTGGCGACGACGGCCTGCTCGTCCTTGTCGTCAATGAGAACTTCGAGACGGACCTTCGGCACGAAATCGATCTGATACTCCTTGCCTCGGTAAACCTCGGTGTGCCCGCGTTGGCGGCCGAAGCCCTGTGCCTCGGACACGGTCATGCCCTGGACGCCAAGCGCGAGCAGCGCCTCCTTGACCTCCTCGAGCTTGAACGGCTTGACGATTGCGGTGACGTTCTTCATACAGCCCTCCTAGGCCCGATCGAATTGGTAGGCGGCTTCGGCGTGCTGGGTGAGGTCAAGACCGATGTTCTCTTCCTCTTCGGACACGCGGATGCCCTTGGGCAGTGCGGCCTTCAAGCCGAGTCCGATCAACCCGGACACGATGAAGGAGAAGCCGCCGACGACGGCGACCGCGATGATCTGCTCAACGAGCAGCTTCGTGCCACCGCCGAAGAACAGACCGTCCTTGCCGGCCGCGTTGACCGCGGTGTCGGCGAATAGGCCGAGCACGACGGATCCGAAGATCCCGCCGACCAGGTGCACGGCGATGACGTCGAGCGAGTCGTCGTAGCCGAACTTGAACTTGAGCTGGATGGCCAGGAAGCACAGCGCTCCGACGACCAAGCCGATGATCACCGCGGCAAGTCCGCCCACGTAGCCCGCGCACGGCGTGATCGCGACGAGTCCGGCGACGGCGCCAGACGCCGCGCCAAGCGTGGTCGCATGGCCGTCCTTGAGCCGTTCGACGATGAGCCAACCAAGCATGGCGGCGGCAGCCGCGACGAACGTGTTGAGGAACGCCTGGGCCGCGACCTCATTTGCGGCGAGCGCTGAGCCCGCGTTAAAGCCAAACCATCCGAACCACAGAATGCCAGTGCCCAGGATGGTGAAGGGCAGGTTGTGCGGTGGCATGGACTCTTTCGGCCACCCCTTGCGCTTGCCGAGCAGGAGCAGCAGTGCGAGCGCACCGGCACCGGCGTTGACGTGGACGACCGCGCCGCCGGCGAAGTCCAGCGCACCGCGTTCGGCGAGCCACCCGCCCGCAAAGACCCAGTGGGCAACCGGTAGGTAGACGAGGACCGACCACAGCGTTATGAAACCGACCCACGCAACCCATCGCATCCGGTCCGCGATTGCGCCGGTAATCAGCGCCGGCGTGATGACCGCGAAGGTCAACTGGAATGCGACGAACGCGAGCGTCGGGACGGTGCCGAAGGTTGTACCCGCAACGTCTTTCAGCCCAACGAAATCGAAGTTCCCGATCCAGCCGGCATTCCCGAAGCCGCCGAAGGCCAGCGAGTACCCAAAGAGCACCCACAAGACGGTGACGATTCCCATGGCAAAGAAGTTCTGCATGAGCATGGCCAACATGTTCTTGGTCCGGACCATGCCTCCGTAAAAAAAGGCAAGACCCGGAGTCATGAAGAGAACAAGCGCGGCGGATATGAGGACCCACGCGGTGTCACCCGAGTCGATTTTCGGCACGAGGAGCAACCTCCCAAACGGTTGGTGGCAGTGCGCTATGCACCCCCACCCAAGAATGTAATTAGCCGTTCAGATCAATGCGGGATTGCGGCCTCAGCGGTTGGCGAGGATCTCGGCGATCTGCACTGCGTTGAGCGCAGCTCCCTTGCGCAGGTTGTCGTTGGAGAGGAACAACGCGATGCCGTTGCGCCCACCCGGATCGCGACGCACGCGGCCCACGAAGGTGGGGTCTTTGCCTGCGGCCAAAAGCGGCGTTGGCATCTCGACGAGTGCAACCGATTTGGCGGCCGCGAGGACTTCACGGGCCCGTTCGGGCGTGATCGCCCGGTCGAACTCAGCGTTGATGGACATCGAGTGGCCGGTGAAGACGGGTACCCGGACGCAGGTGCAGCTCACGAACAGCTCAGGCAGCTCAAGGATCTTCTGCGCCTCGTTGCGGAACTTGTGTTCCTCGTTCGTCTCGTCGTCGACGAAGTCGCCCGCGATAGGCAACACGTTGAACGCGATCGGTCCGCGGTACGGGCCGAAGTCCGGGAACTCGAGCGCCGCGCCGTCGAAGGTGAGGCTCGATGCGTCGGAGCCCAGCTTGGTCACCTGCTCGTCGAGCGCGGCCACGCCCAGGGGACCCGTTCCCGAAACGGCCTGGTAGGTGGAGACGACAAAGCGGGTGAGGCCGGCTTCGGTATCGAGCGGCTTCAGCACCGGCATCGCCGCCATGGTCGTGCAGTTCGGGTTGGCGACGATGTTCTTCGGCATCGAAGCCAGCATGTGGTCGTTCACGTCGGCGACGACGAGGGGGACCTCAGGGTCCATCCGCCACGCGGAGGAGTTGTCGATGACGATCGCACCGGTTTCGGCGATGCGCGGGGCCAGGGCGCGCGACGCGGTAGCTCCCACCGACGCGAGCACGAAGTCGAGGCCGCGGTAGTCGGCCGTTTCGGCGTCTTCGACCACGTATTCGTTGCGGCCCACTGCGAGGCGCCGGCCCGCCGAAC
>JBKJQZ010000102.1:0-3373 GCA_046594835.1 Acidimicrobiales bacterium
GTTGTTATGCGGCCACCACCACACCCTGATCCACAAAAAAGGCTGGACCGCGAAGCTGCTCGAGAACGGCGATTTCGAAGTGCAACACCCCAACGGACGAATACAAACCTCCCGACCACCCGGCGCGGTCCAACAACAAATCCCCGACACCTGGCGCATACCCGACCGCTGGACCGAACTCAACAACCACGTCGACCCATTCGAAGAACACATCGACCACGAAACCACCCGCCTAACCATCCTCGCCCGCCTCGCCCAACTCAAACGCGCCGCGGCGTAACCCACCCGACTCGGCGTTAACGCGTCGGCCTCGTACGATTAACTCGTGGCCGACGCAACCGTTGCAGCGATTCCGTATTACCTCGGCACGATGTACGCCGAACAACGGCAACTGAAGAAAACCCAAGACGTGCGCGGTGGGGTCGGTCCCGCCGATTACACCCGACCCGACACCGTGGCCAGCATCTCGATGGGCCTAGGCAGCCTCCTTGTCCCCTTCGCAGCCAAGCGGCTCGTGAAGGCGGTCGCGCCCGGCAAGTCCAAGTACGGCAGGTGGCTTGTGGGAGCGGCGATCACGGCGACGGCCCTCACTACGGCCGCCGATGCAGCGGTACGACGGGCTCGTCGTGCCGGGCGACGCGACCGCACGGTAAAGGTTGCCGAACAGGTGCAGCGCGTCGGCGGGGTGGCGGCTGTCGCGACGACCGGCCTCGCGCTGTCGAGCGCCGCAGCGATCCGCACGAATCCCGTTGCTCAGTGGGAGGCGAAGGGCTCGACCCGCGACCTCGGAAAAGGCCCGGGGCCTTGGCTGCTGGCCATGCTCGGCTGGGACTTCATCTACTACTGGAACCATCGGCTGCAGCACGAAGTGCGGGGGCTGTGGGCGATCCACGTGGTGCACCACTCGAGCGAGCGCTACAACCTGTCGACCGCGCTGCGCCAACCTGTCGCCGACGTGATGGGCGTTTTCGTGCCCTACGGCGCGATGTCGCGCGTCGGGATCCGTCCATCGCTGGTGGCGAGCGCGCGCAGCTGGAACCTGCTCTACCAATACTGGGTGCACACCGAGACGATCGATCGGATTGGGGTTGCAGAGGAAGCGTTGAGTACGCCGTCGCACCATCGGGTGCACCACGGGTCGAACAAGAAGTACCTCGACCGCAACCACGGCGGAATCCTCATCATCTGGGATCGCCTTTTCGGCACGTTTCAGCGCGAGGACGAGCGTGTGGCCTACGGCCTGACCAAGAACATCAACACCCACAACCCGGTACGTGTCGCGGCGCGTGAGTACACCACCATCGCCCGAGACATCGCGGCGTGCGACAACTGGAAGGACCGCTTGTCGTTTGTATTGCGCGGGCCCGGATGGGCTTTCGCCAAGCAAGCAGAACGACTGGCGGTTGCGAACTAATGGAGACCGAAGAAGTCACAACCTGTTTTCGTCACCACGATCGCGAGACGGGACGCCGCTGCTCGCGTTGTGAGCGCTACGCGTGTTCGGACTGCCTCGTGCAAGCCGCAGTCGGATCGCAGTGCTTCGAGTGTGTGAAGGCCGCACGTCCACCTGCGAAGGAACGGCTGCGGCGATGGAACGCGACGCAAGGCGCGTTGGCTACCAAGGTCATCATCGGCCTGAACCTTGCGGTGTACCTGCTGACGACGGTCACCAGCACCGGTCGGAACGCGACCAACATCGAAGCGCGTCTCGTGGTCGACGCGTTCGACGTGCACGCCGGCGAGCTGTACCGGCTCGTGACGAGCGGGTTCGTGCACTTCGGGATCTTCCACATCGGCATGAACATGGTGCTGCTCTACCGATTCGGCGAAGGCCTCGAGCGCGTGCTGGGCAAGCCCCGGTTTGTGCTGCTCTTTACGGCGTCGCTGCTCGGCGGGTCTTTCGGCGCGCTGTTGCTCTCCCCCCACGCGGCCACCGGTGGCGCGTCGGGCGCAGTGTTCGGACTGCTCGGGGCGACGGCCATAGGTATGCGGCAACGCGGCGTGAGCATGAGCGAGGGCGGCGTTGGCGGACTGATCGTGATCAATCTCGTTCTCAGCGTCGCGCTCCCCGGCATCTCGCTAGGCGGCCACGTGGGGGGACTGGTCGCGGGTGGGTTAGTGGGCGCCGCGATGTTGCGGACGCCCGAAACCAAGCACACGAAGACGCAATCGATCGCGGTTGCCGTGGTCGTGATCGTCGTGGCAGTTGTCGGATCGATCGTTATTTCTGCGGCCAACTAACCCAACTCGTTGCTGGTACCGTTTCGATCAGATACGGGTAAGTAGTAACTGACTGGGGTGCTCACAGATTCTGACCTCGGTGTCTCGCAATCGAGCAAGGGAACACCATGCAATCCTCCGCACCTAACCTGCAGCGCCTGCGAGTGGGTCCCCGCGAGCCCAAGACCCTCCTGGCCTCATTCTTCGTCACCCTTCTCCTCGGGCTGTTCATCACGCTGGCTTGGGGGGCGCTGAACAATCCCGCCAGCGCCGAGCCGGTGCAGGAACAGGTTGCTGTCGCCAGCAGTCCCGGCGCCGCCGTTGTAGCCGCCAAACTCGAGCAAATGGATCGCGTGCTCGCCGATTCTGCCCGCCTGGTCGCAGACCATCTCGCCGCTCTGCCCTCGGCCGCAATACCCGCAACCATGAAGACGCCGTCGGCGGTACTCGAACCAACGCCAGCGACCCCCGCAGCCTTAGCCCCCGCAGCCTTAGCCCCAGCACCCGAGGCCGACCCGGCCGTCTCCGCCCAAGCCAGTCCTGCACCGGCGGTGAGTCAGTGCAACCCGCCGGACTACCCCACGGGCGCCGGGTTCGAGGTCACTTGCAAGGTGAAGATCGAGAACACGATCGGTTCAGACGGCGCCACCAGCTCACGCGTCACCACAACGGAGTGTCTCGCGGCTGCGGGTGTGCTCCCGCCTATGGGCTGCACGACCAGCGTGCAGACCTCAGGTGAACTCGTGACCTCCGTCGATCAGTGCAACGGCATTCTCGCCGGGGGTAGCAACGTGACCTGCAGCGTCGAAGTCGTCAACACCGTCCCCGAGGGCACGCCGACGACCGCTGTCACCGTGAACCAGTGCAACGGGTCGGGTGAAGGTGGCGTCTCGCCCGACGGTCCCCCGACGGAGTGTGCTCCTACCGGCAGCACGACCAACGCCACGGTCGATCAGTGCAACGGCTCTGCCAACGGCGGCGGGGCGCCTCGGCGTGTGAAATGCAAGGTGACCGGTGACGTCAGTGCGATCCCGTTGACCGTCAAGCAATGCAACGGCTCGACGGCTGCCGGAAGCACTGTGACCTGCGATGTCAGCGTAACGAACAAGTTTGTGCCCGCCTCCGGCGGCGGCGGTAACCCACCCGGAGGCGG
>JBKJQZ010000114.1:0-3163 GCA_046594835.1 Acidimicrobiales bacterium
CGCGGCTCGGTCGCGTGGCCGGCGTGTCGTCGGCTGGAGCGGAAGGGCCGATGCAGTTCCTCCCGTCGACCTGGGCGGCCTACGGCCGCGGCGACACCAACTCGGTGCGCGACTCGATCTTCACCGCAGCGCGGTACCTGCAGGCCAACGGTGCGCCCCAGCGCCTCGACGATGCGATCTTCCGCTACAACCACTCGCGTAACTACGTCGAGGCGATCAAGGCCTACGCCAACCGGATCGCGCTCGATACCAACGCGTTCCGGGGCTACTACGAGTGGCAGGTCACCTACCGCACCAAGGCCGGCCTCCTGATCCTCCCCGTCGGCTGGCCCGCCGTCCCTGCGCAGAACGCCGGCCTCTCGCTGGTCTAACCGCCTGACGTACTTCTGCGCGGGCTTGTCATCCGCCCTGGACGGAAAAGCCGCACAGAAGTGAGGGAGGGCTAGAGGCGCAGCTCTGATTGAAGAGCAGCCGCGATTTCGTCGCGGCGAGTCTCCGAGATGTCGTCAAGCGTGTTGGCGATTGTGAACACCTGCGGCCCGACGAACTCGCTGTCCAAATCACGGGCACGGGCGATGACGCGGAAATGGACATGGCGGTGGTCTGGGTGTTCCGCGAACTGGGCGACGTAGGTCTTGTCGCAACCGATGACGACCTGTACGGCGCGCGAGAGTTCCACGAGCAGCGGCCCCAGTTCGGTTGCCTCCACTGGCGTCAGGTCCGCGACCGACTCGATGTGTCGCCGCGGTACGAGCACCAACCAACCCTCGACCGAGGTGCCGTAAGCGTGGACCACGTCCCAGTTTTCGCCGCGGTGCACGCTGTCCCACAAGGGCGCCTCACCCCGATCACGTCGAGCCACCAGTTCGCAGGTGTGACACGTCATGTGCGGCAGGCTACGAGCGTCGACGGAGAGCCAACCGCGCGGCGTGGCTCCGTCGGAGCCATCGCCGACAGCGATCCGAACCCGGCGGGCGACAATGCCGGCGAGTTCAAGGTCGACTGCGGGCGCTAGCGCGGTCGAAGCCGGGGTGGCCACCGACAAGAAGTGCTGGGCCTGGGCCGGTCCAGAACGACAGAGCGTGAAGAAGTGATACGCACCTCAGACCAGTACCTGCTCCGTCACGCGCCGGGCTCGCCGCCCAGAAAGTCTTCCGGTCGCGTTCCCTGCAGGTTCATCCCTTGCACGCATCCTCCGTTATTGACGATGGCGGCGCGCACGTCGTTCAGGAGATAGTCCGAGCGATGCCGCGCCGACTCGCGCGTGCCTTCGCTCGGCAGCGTGAAGCTGACGGTCACGGTCAGTACTTCTGCGAGATCTCGTTCTGCCTCCGCCGGAGGGGCCGCGTGTTCGGGAGCCCACGGACCACCGCTGGGAGGGCGGGGGTCCGGCAACCCGGTGCGCTCGAGGAACTCGGTCAGCACGCCGAGCGCATCGAGGCCCATGGCTGCGTTCTCCTTGCAGTATTGACACGCAGCGTGCTCGATCACATCCCGCGCGAGACCGCCGAGGTACTTGGGCTCTTGCATCCCGCCAGTGTTACCGACGTCGCCGCGCTCGCGTCCGAGGCTCCGACGAAGCCAGTCGATCAACGGTCGATGGTCGCCCTCGTCTTTCGTTGCAGCGAAACGGGGGCCCCAGATCCGTTGGGCTGCAAAGTACGGTGCGCGCATCGGCCACACCCGAGGTCCCGCCGACAGACG
The DNA here is from genome assembly GCA_046594835.1 of Acidimicrobiales bacterium. Lineage (GTDB taxonomy): Bacteria > Actinomycetota > Acidimicrobiia > Acidimicrobiales > JACCXE01 > JACCXE01. The sequence goes on from JBKJQZ010000114.1 coordinate 1,705, forward strand.
TGGCGATTGTCGCTATGACACTGCGAAGGGGCTACTCGTCGGTTGGTCGCGGGAGGCGCCACGGCGCGAAGCCGTCGGCGCCGAGCGTCTCGGCGGCCGACGCGGTGCGGCGTTTGATCTTTTGCGGCGTCAAATCGTCGAAGCGTTCGTAGAGCACCGCCCACTCTTGTTCGGATAGCTCGGGCGGCGGCGTGCGCCAGTCGTGCACGTCGTCGCCGAGTAAAGCCACCGCGGCGGCGACTGCCGTCACGTCGGCCCGCGACGCGTTGAGCACCGTGGCGCGCCCGGTCCGCGTCATGCGGACCGCGGCGCCGGGGTCGGCCTCGAAGTGCACGCCGCCCCACCCCGCGCCGCGTAGTGCGTGACTGGCGCGGCGGGCGCCGTCGTCATCCGCGACGACGATGCAAACCTGCAGCGAAGCGGGCGTTACCGGCTGCCGATGGGAACGTAGGTGCGCTCTTCCGGGCCGATGTAGAGCTGGCGGGGACGAGCGATTTTGGAGTCCTGTTCGAGCATCTCCACCCAGTGCGTCAACCAGCCGGCCGTGCGCGGGATGGCGAAGAGGACGGTGAACATCTCGAGCGGGAAGCCCATCGCTTGATAGATGAGGCCCGAGTAGAAGTCGACGTTCGGGTAGAGCTTGCGGCTCGTGAAGTACTCGTCCGCGAGGGCGACTTCTTCGAGCTTGAGCGCAATGTCGAGCAGCGGGTTCTTGCCGGTGACGGCGAACACCTCGTCGGCGGTCTTCTTGATGATTGTGGAGCGCGGATCGAAGTTCTTGTAGACGCGGTGGCCAAAGCCCTGGAGGCGGCCGCCCGTACCTTCCTTGACCGACTTCACGAACGACTCGACGTTGTCGACCGAACCGATCTCGGTGAGCATCCTGATGACCTGCTCGTTGGCGCCACCGTGACGCGGGCCGTACAGCGCGGCGGCCGCAGCCGAGCAGGCGATGTACGGATCAGCATGGGACGAGCCAACGACGCGCATCGCGGTGGTGCCGCAGTTCTGCTCGTGGTCGGCGTGGAGGATGAACAGCACGTCGAGCGCCTTGGCGATGACGGGGTTCTCGTACGGGAACTTCTCGTCGGGGCTGAACATCATGTTCAGGAAGTTGGCGGCGAAGTCGCGATTGTTGTCGGGATAAACGAAGGGCATGCCAACCGAAAAGCGGTGGCAGCACGCGGCGAGCGTCGGCATCTTCGCGATGAGACGCGTGATCTGCTTGTCGCGCGAGCTCTTGCGGTCGATCTCTTTGGACTTGGGATAAAAGGTCGACATCGCGGCGACGGCCGAGACGAACATGCCCATCGGATGAGCGTCGTAGTGAAAGCCCTCCATGAAGCGCTTGCGCATGTTCTCGTGGATGTAGGTGTGGTGCGTGATGTCGTGCTTCCACGCCGTGAACTCCTCGGCGGTCGGCAGTTCACCGTGCACAAGTAGGTACGCGACCTCGAGG
>JBKJQZ010000237.1:0-2641 GCA_046594835.1 Acidimicrobiales bacterium
GCGCAACCTCGACGGGCTTAGTCAATGACGACGTCTTCGTTGTCCGACGGCACGGTGAAGTCGTCGTTGGACACCGGTGCCGTGGGCGGCGGGGCCTCGCTGGTCACGGTCGACGCCGGACGCCGCACGGTTGGCCGCACCGTTGGCCGCGGGGTCGCCGCTGCGCTCTTTTCACGCACACGCAGAGTCAACTCACCGCTAATGGCACCGACCACGGCGCGTACAACCGCCACACCCGAGCCGATTGCGCGCAGGGTCGCGCCGTCTACGCGAATGACGTCGGCCCCCGACATGACCTCGTAACGGATCCCTTGCAGAAGGTGGGCGGGAGCAAGCTCGCCATCGTGGGTCGTGCCGGTCACCGCGATGGTGGTCGTGTCGCCTGGATCCAGCGTCGACGCGTTGGCAACGACGCTGAGTTGTTCGAGCGTTGGCGCGTCGCTGAGGTTGAACGCGTGACGGTTGATCGCCGCTTCGCGACCGCGCAGCAGCGCGTTGAGCCGTTCGATGTCTGAACCGGGTCCGTCGCCGAGGGCGAGGCGAAAGGACACGAGGTGGTGCACGTGCGGCTTCAACGCCGGAACTGCGAAACGAACAAGCACCGAGCCGTCGTCCTGGCGCTCCTGTACGCCGTCGAAGTCGATCAACGGAAGACGACCGTCGCGTTCGGCGTCGCGCGGCAACAGCTCGGGCATTGTGGTCGCCGGCGTGGGTTCCTCCGACGTGTTGGTCACATCGAGCCGCGCCGTCAGCACTCCGTGGCGAAGCCGCCATTGGTATTGCGTCGGCACGACGTCGGCGGCGTCGGGTGCCAGTGGGGTGACCGCAAGCGACGCGCCCGTCGACGACGGCGTACCTCCGAACAGATCCATCGGGCCCCACGCAAGGCCACCCACGAGCGCGACTACCGACGCAACTGCGGCGCCGCGACCCCACGCGTGGGTACGGGTGGGCTCGAGCATGGACGCAGCACGTCGGTAGCCCGCCGATCGACGTCGTCTCGGCTCAGTTGACGCCTCGATCGCCCGGCCGACCGATGCGGTCATCGCGGCGTCGCGCGCTGAGGCCACCACCAACCGGGCCGCCGCCGCGGAACTTGGCCGGTCTTCGGGACGGGCTGCGAGCAATTGCGCAACCGCAGCCCACACCGAGTCGGGGACGTTCGGCGGCCGGTCGGGACCTTCTGCGCGCAGGCGGCCGATCGCTTGGTAGGTAGTGGCGGCGGTCGCATGCGGTGGCGCGCCGAAGAGGCCTTCGTAGAGCACGTAGCCGACCGCCCATAGATCCGCCGCGGGCGACGGCGGCTGTCCGTCGTGCACCTCGGGCGCTATGTACAGGTCGGTGCCGAGGACCGACCCCGTGGAGCGCGTCCGGTCGACGAGGCGCGCGATGCCGAGGTCGCCGAGGCGGGCGCGGAGCTCACCGTCGACCCTCTCGAGCATCACGTTCTCGGGCTTCACGTCGCGGTGCACGAGCCCGTAGCTATGCAACGCCTCCAGCGCGGCCAGTACGTCGTCGGTGATCTGGAGCATCTCACTCGGGGTTGGCTCCTCCCCGCTGCGTAAAGCACTGCGGAGGTCGCCGCCGTCGGCGAGATCCATCACCAAGCCAATGACACCTCGGCGTTCGTCGATCACACGCTCGTGCACGCTCAGCAGACGCGGGTGATCGATGGTGGCGAGGTCGGCCTCGGCCTCGGCCCGCTCGCGATAGGTCTTGAGCGGCAGCAATTTGATCGCGACGCGCTGCCCGGTGCGTCCTTTGCGGGCGGCAAACACCTCCGCGGTCGCGCCGGTCGCAAACGGTCGATCATCGACCCGGAACCGCCCCAATCGCCACATATGGCAGACGCAACTGTACGGACAACTACCGTGGCCCGCCATGGGCAAGTTGGTCCTCCTCCGGCACGGGCAGAGCGAGTGGAATCTGCAGAACGTTTTCACCGGCTGGCAGGACCCGGACATCACCGACCAGGGCCGTGCCGAAGCCATCGAAGGCGGCGCGGCCATGGAGGCTGCTGGGATCAACGTCGACGTCTGCTTTACCTCGTTGCTGCGGCGTGCCATCACCACCGCAAACCTCGCGCTGGATGCAGCGGACCGTCTCTGGGTGCCCGTCTATCGGCACTGGAGGCTGAACGAGCGCCACTACGGCGCCCTCCAAGGCCTCAATAAGAGCGAGACCGCGGAGAAGCACGGTGCCGAACAGTTCCTGTTGTGGCGCCGTAGCTACGAGGTCCCGCCTCCCCCGGTTGCGCGCGACAGCGAACATCACCCGGCCAACGACCCGCGCTACGCCGACGTCGCCCCCGAACTGTTGCCCGCCACCGAGTGCCTCAGGGACGTGCTCGAGCGCGTGCTGCCCTACTGGTACGACCAGATCGTGCCGCAGCTATACGACAACAAGACGGTGCTGATCGGTGCGCATGGCAACTCGTTACGAGCGCTAGCCAAGCACCTGCTCGGCATCAGCGACGCCGACATCGTCAAACTCGAAATCCCCACCGGCAAGCCGTGGGTATTCGAGCTCGACGCCGATTATCGGGTCACCAAACAGGCGTACCTGTAAGCAGGGCTAGTTCGCCGGGCCGCGCGACCCTTTCGCGCTGCGTGCTGACCCTACGTCTGGGATACGGCTGGCC
>JBKJQZ010000249.1:0-6094 GCA_046594835.1 Acidimicrobiales bacterium
ACGCGCCGCCAGCGGCGCAACCAGCACGACCCTGGTGGGTGGCGCCGGTGCCGGTCCGGGCTCCAACGTGCTCGGCAAAACGCTCGAGAAGACCAACAGCGGCGTCGCCTTCGGTAAGACGGGCGCCGAGCTCGCAGACATGGCCAAGGCCGGCTTCGCGTTCTTCGCGATCGGTGCTGCGCTCTTGGTTGCGGTACGCAAGCGCAACGCTCCCCTCCGCGCTCGCTAAAGCTCGCACGCGCGCCGCGCGGTCCGCGTTGAGTCTGCAAGAGTCCGGACGTGGAAGAACTAAAGGCTGAGGTCCCCACCGGCTACGTCTCTGGCAGTTACGACCCGAGGTTCCAGCCGGTCGTCGACGCCTTCGTGCGCAACTACCACGACAACGACGAGGTAGGCGCGTCGCTGTGCATCCACCACGAAGGCGAAACGGTCATCGACGTGTGGGGCGGGGCGGCCGATCGCGAGTCGGGGCGCCCGTGGGAGCGCGACACGATCTCGATAGTGATGAGCTGCACCAAGGGAGCGGTGGCGCTGTGTGCGCACGTGCTCGCATCGCAAGGCCTGCTCGACATTGAAGCCCCGGTCGCCGAGTACTGGCCGGAGTTTGCGACCAACGGCAAAGAGCACGCGACCGTGCGGATGATGCTCGACCACTCCGTGGGTGTTCCTGCGATCCGCGGTGAGCTCGCGCCCGACTTCATGATCCACTGGGATCAGGTGGTCGAGCGCATCGCCGCGGAAGCGCCGTTCTGGGAGCCAGGCACGCGCAACGGCTACCACCTCATCAACTTCGGTTGGACCGTTGGCGAGCTTGTGCGGCGGGTGTCGGGCAAGTCGCTGGGCGCGTTCTTTCAAGAGGCCGTGTGCACGCCTCTTGGGATCGACTTCTGGATCGGGCTGCCTGAGGATCAAGAGCCGCGTGTGTCGGACCTCATCTCGTCGCCTCCGCCTGCACCCGGAGGCCATATCTCCAAGTTCATGCAGGTGATCATGAGCGAGCCGGAGTCGGCCACCCGCGTGGCGATGAGCAACCTGGTGAGCCAGAAGACCCAGGGCCGAGCGTGGCACGCGGCGGAGATCGGTGGCGGCGGCGGTATCACCAACGCGCGCGGGCTCGCCGGCATGTATCGGCCCCTGTCGTTGGGCGGCGACGGGCTCATCGACGCCGACACGCTCCGGCGAGCCCGCACGTGTTCGGTCGCCACCAACCTCGATGCAACGCTGCAGATAGCGACCCGCTTCGGGCTCGGCTTCATGCTGTCGATGGACAACCGCGCCAAGGCCGACAACGACTCCGTCGTCATGGGCGAGCACGCCTTTGGCCACGTGGGCATGGGCGGTTCGATCGGCTTCGCTGACCCGTCGCTTGGCCTGGCGATGGGCTACACGATGAACCGCATGGGCCCGGGCATCCTGCTCAACGAGCGGGGCCAGGCGTTGGTGCACAAGGTGTACGAGGTTCTCGGCGCACCGCTTCCCTAACTAGCTTCAACCCATGGCTCGGATTGCTTCAGCGTTGTTGTGCGACGCCGCCACTGTGCGGGAAGGGCTGCTCCACGTGCTTGGCGCAGGGATCACGCGGCTGCACCGCGCTGAGTACCCGGCTCCGATGCAGGTGACGCTCGCCGCGCAGATCGTGCTCACCCCTGTGGAGGTTGAATTCCCACACCACATGACCGCGACGATTCAGACCGAGGACGGCGAGGTCGTGATCCAGGCCACCGGACATCTCGAGGCCGGCCCTCCGAACCCGATGCTGGAGCCCGGCGAGTCGGTCATCCTGCCGATCGTCATGAACTTCAGCAACGTGATGCTGAACCGGCCGGGTGGTTACTCGATCGAGCTCGAAGTCGACACGGTTCATCAGAGCTCGGTGACCTTTCGCGCAATTACGGTCGCCGTCGCCTGACGTCTACACTTTGCCCACGTGCCAGCAACCGTTGTAGTTGGAACGCAGTGGGGCGACGAGGGCAAAGCCAAGCTCACTGACCTCCTCGCCAAAGAGACCTCGATGGTCGTTCGTTATCAGGGCGGCCATAACGCCGGTCACACGATCGTCGTTGATGGCGAGAAGTACGCACTGCAACTCGTTCCCAGTGGAGTCCTGTATCCGCACACCACGCCGGTTATCGGCAACGGTGTCGTCGTCGACCCAGCTGTGCTGCTCGACGAAATCGACCGGCTGACCGCCCGGGGCATCGACTGTTCGCGCCTCAAGGTGTCGGGTAACGCGCACCTGGTCATGCCGTACCACCAAGAGATCGACGCGTTGACCGAGCGTCGCCTCGGCAAGAACGCGCTTGGCACCACCAAGTCGGGCATCGGGCCCGCGTACGCCGACAAGGCGTCGCGCATTGGCCTACGCGTGCAAGACCTCCTTGACCCCAAGATCTTTCGCGAGAAGCTCGAAGTGGTCCTCAAGGAGAAGAACCTGATCCTGGCCAAGATATTCAATCGGCTGCCGCTGTCGATCGACTCGCTCTACAAGAAATACATCGAGGAGTACGCGCCGCGCATGGCGCCGATGATCTGCGACTCGGTCTCGTTGATTCACGAAGGCCTCGAGCGCGGCGAGCACATCCTGCTCGAGGGCGCGCAGGCCACGTTCCTCGATCTCGACCACGGCACCTATCCCTTCGTCACGTCGTCAAACCCCGTCGCCGGTGGTGCGTGCACGGGCGCCGGGATCGGCCCGCGCGACATCACGCGTGTCGTCGGCATCGCCAAGCCCTACATCACGCGGGTTGGTGCCGGTCCGTTCCCGACCGAGATCCACGACGAACTCGCCGACGACCTCATCGAGCGTGGCCACGAGTACGGCACCAATACCGGTCGCCGTCGCCGCGTCGGTTGGTTCGACGCCGTGATGATGCGCCAGGCCGTGCGCCTCAACTCGCTCTCGGAGTTGGCGCTGGTCAAGGTCGACCTGCTCGATCCGCTCGACACGGTGAAGGTGTGCGTGGCCTACGAGGTCGACGGCAAGCGCCACGAGTACGCGCCATATCACCAGTCCGATTTTCATAAGGCCATCCCGGTTTACGAAGAACTCAAGGGCTGGAACTCGCCGCTAACCGAAGTGACCGAGCCCGGTCAGCTTCCGGCCGCGTGCGTCGAGTACCTCAAGTTTCTCGAGGACCAGATCCGCATCCCGATCACGTACGTGGGCACCGGCCCCGGCCGCGATCAATTCGTCCACCTCGGCTAACCGCCGCACCAGTTTCCTAGGGGCAAGGCAATGAAGCTTCATAAGTTCACGCGCATCGGCATCGGCGCGCTCGTAGTTGGATCATTGGTCGGCTTCGGCGGCGCGCTGGGTGTCGCGCAGGCTGCGACCGGCGGGCCCATGACAATTACCAATGGCGTTATCCACGGAACCAGTGGCGATGATGTCTTCGCTATCACGCGTGACGCATTGACGGTGTCGCACAATCGCTTTGCCAAAGGCGATCCCGGCTTCGCGAGCGCGCAGGATTTCGACACTGCGACCGACGGGGTGCAGACGGTCAGCGCGCAGACTTCGTTCTCCTTGGACTTCGACCTCGGTGACGGTGAGGACGTCATCCAAGTCTTCGGAGCGCTGCAACGGCTGAGCGGCGCCGTCGACATGGGCGCTGGAAACGACGTCGTCGACTTCACTGGCAACTTCGGCTCGGCGTTTACCGCGGGGCCGAGCATTGAGAAAATCATCGGTAGTCCCGGCGACGACAACCTGTCGGGGATGCGCGGGAACCCTTCGTCTTCGATCACCATCCTTGGCAACGGTGGAAAGGACTACCTGGACGGCACGGACGGCAATGACGTCCTCGACGCGGTCGGAGGCGGTCTCGATGCGTTACGCGGCTACGGCGGTAACGACACGCTGTCGACCTCGCTGCCGCTGGATTTTGCGCCAAGCGCGATTGATCCCGGTGACGGGGTGGACAACCTCACAATCGTGGGCACCACGGGCGATGACGCATTGTTCATTGCACCGCCACGCTCGCTCGAATTCGGGATAACGCCTGACCTCGTTGAGATCGAAGACGCCACGATTCAGGCGAGCGTGCACACGTTCCGGATCGAACACCTCCGTCTCCAGTTGCTCGGAGGCGCAGACTTCGTAGGGGTTTCGGCGACGAACACGACGCTGTTCGTCGACGGCGGGCCCGACGCCGACGAAGTCGGCATCGACGCCCGTCAGGCAACAGTCACCAAGAGCGTCACCAACCAGACCACGACCTTCTCGGTGCCTGACCTCGAGACCGACCGCGTGATGCCGGTCAGCGCCACGTCGGTCGAGCGCGCGAGCGTCGTCAACGAAACGCTGATTGCAACTGCGACGGGTCCCGGCGGCGGTCCCCATGTGCGCGTTCTCCGCGCAACGGGCGGCGAGGTCGCGAGCTTCTACGCGTACGGAGCCAACTTCCCGGGCGGAGTCAACCTGGCAATGGGCGATCTCGACGGTGACGGCGACGATGAAGTGATTACCGGCGTCGGTCCGGGCGGGGGCCCGCACGTGCGCGCGTTCCACTCCGACGGAAGCAGCACGGCGACAAGTTTCTATGCATACGCGTCGGACTTCACGGGCGGCGTCAATGTTGCGGCGATCGATCTCGATGGCGACGGCCTGAGTGAGATCGTCACCGCCCCGGCGAGCGGGGGCGGCCCCCACATCCGCATCTGGTCGGGCGACGGCGAGCTGCTCGACGAATGGTTCGCGCCGGGAATGCCTGCGGGTGGATTCAACATCGCCCGAGGCCCGTCGCAGGGCGAAGCGGGTGGAGACCAGATCATCATCTCGGCAACCGGCGGCAACCCCTCACAGATCAATGTCTACGAGGCCTTCGGTGAAGGTGCTCCACAACACGGAACGCTGCGGCCCTACGCAGAGGGCTTTCGCGGCGGCGCCTTTGTTGCCCGGGGCGAGTTCGAAACACCCGGTCACGTGCGGGACTTCATTCACGACGAGATCGTCACCGCCGCCGGCCCCGGCGGCGGCCCCGACGTACGCGTGTACGAGACACGCGCCGTCGGCAGCTACACGGTCGTGTCGTCGTTCTACGCCTTCGGTTCCACCTTTCCCGGTGGCGTCAACATTGCGACGTGTAACCCCGACGCGGGTAACGACGAGATTCTTGTTGGTGCCGGTGGAGGCGGGGCGCCGCACGTGCGTCTCGTCAACAAGAACGGCGAGCCGGCCGGACTGAGCTTCTACGCCTACGGCGAGAACTTCCACGGAGGCGTGCGGGTCGCGTGCGGTGGTGGCGGGGCGCGCGAACTCTAAAAGAGTTCCCGATTCGCTCAGGTCGCGACGAGATCGACCGATAGGGCTAGGTGACCGCAACCGCTTTCTCTGCGCGCTCGTTCAGGCGCGCACTCTGTGCCTCGTCCATCCTCGGAGCAGCGCTGGTCGCGCTCCCGGCGCTACCTGCGCGTGCGGTGCCGTTTCCGGCCATGACCGCGATCGACGGTGTCTTTTACGGCTCGGCTGAAGGTGATGCCCTCCAGATCAACGTCGTCGACGGACTGCTGACCCACAACCGCTTCGCGACGGGCGACCCTGGTTTCGAGTCGGCGACCGACTTCGACTCGGCAACGGCGGGCGTGCAGACCAAGACCCCGGTCGCGTACGCGGTCGGCTTCCAGACCGGAGAGGGCGACGACACCGTGGTCCTCAACGGCGCGCTGCCGACCAACATCCTCGGCGACTTCGACATGGGCCCGGGCAAGGACAAGATCCAGTCCGAGATGACCACGGGCCTGAGCATGGGTTACACGGGTCAGCACATGGAATCGGTAGAGGTCGTAGTCGGCTCGCAGCACAACGACACGATCTACGCGACCGCCGGCTCCTTTGGCGAGCGCGCCCTGCCCTACGCGGTGTACGGCCGCAGTGGCGACGATCTGCTCCAGGGCACCTGGGGCGTCGACACCATCGACGGTGGCGGTGGTGACGATGAGATCATTGGTCTCGACGGCAACGACCTGCTCATCGTGCAGGCGCCGTACCCGGCCGTGGAGCGGTCGATCGACGGCGGCAACGGCACCGACATGCTGGTGGTCAAGGGCTCAATGCAGGCCGACGAGCTCGCGCTCGTGGGCTACCCCGACAACT
>JBKJQZ010000253.1:0-7499 GCA_046594835.1 Acidimicrobiales bacterium
GTGCACGCGGTGACGCGAGCGCCGTGGTCCTGCAGGTACTTGAAGGTCGGCAGCGCGGCGCGAATGCGCAGGTCGTCGGTGATCACGCCGCCTTGGATGGGCACGTTGAAGTCGCACCGGACCAGGACGTGGCGACCATTGAGGTCGCCGAGGTCCTCGAGGACGGGTACGCCGCTCGCCGGGTTCACTACTTGTTGGCTGCGCCGACGATGAGCGAAAGGTCGACGAGACGGTTCGAGTATCCCCACTCGTTGTCGTACCAGCCGAGCACCTTGACCATGTTGCCCAGCACCATCGTGAGCTTGGAGTCGAACGTGCAGCTCGCGGGCGACCCGACGATGTCGGAGCTCACGATCTCGTCCTCGGTGTAGACGAGCACGCTGCTGAGCGGACCGGTCTCGGCGGCCGCCTTGAACGCGGCGTTGATCTCATCGACGGACGGCTCGGCATTGAGGATGCCGGTGAAGTCGGTGATGGAGCCGTCAGGCACGGGCACGCGGAGTGAGGTGCCGTCGAGCTTGCCCTTCATTGACTCCATCACGAGGCTCGTGGCCCGGGCCGCACCGGTCGTACTCGGCACGATGTTCACCGCAGCGGCGCGGGCGCGACGCAGGTTGCCGTCGGCGCGGGTGAGATCGAGCAGATTCTGATCATTCGTGTACGCGTGGACCGTCGTCATGAGGCCCTTCTCGATACCGAACGCGTCGTCGAGCACCTTGACCATCGGTACAAAGCAGTTGGTGGTGCAGCTCGCGTTGGACACGATCGTGTGTTTGGCGGCGTCGAAGGTGTCGTCGTTGACGCCAACCACGAAGGTGGCGTCGGCCCCAGTGGCCGGCGCGCTGATGATCACGCGGGGGGCGCCGGCATCGAGGTGCGCCGAGGCCTTGTCGCGATCGGTGAAGAAGCCCGTCGACTCGATGACCACGTCGACACCCAGGTCGGCCCAGGGCAGGGCCTTGGGGTCGGGCTCAGCGAAGGCGGCGATTTTCTTGCCGTTGACCGTGATCGAGTTCTCGTCCGATTCAACCGAGAGACCGAGCCGACCATGGGTGCTGTCGTACTTCAGCAGGTGGGCGTTGGTCGCAGCCGGGAAGAGGTCATTGACCGCCACGACCTCGACGCCCGCGTTGGAACCCAACGCGGCGCGGATGTAGTTACGGCCGATTCGGCCGAAGCCGTTGATGCCGACACGGATTGCCATGTGTCTCGGACTCCTTGATTGTCAGGGACGTAGGTCTATCCGACCAGATCAGCGAGGGCCTTCGCCAGTTGGACCGGGTCATGGGCCGGAGCGTCGAAGCGAGCCAGCGGCCGACGGACCACCGTGACCCCGGTGGGCAGCGCGCCTTCGGCCATGTGCGAGTGCTCATCGATGAGGACGGCGTCGAGCGTGACGCCGTGATCCGCAAGTGCCGCGACATGGCGCCCGAGGTCCCAACCTGAGGTACTTCGCACGGCGCGAAGGTTGGCCACGAACACGGTCGTGGCCGGGCTGGCGTTGACCGCCGCCACGATCCCAGGCACTGCGAGCACGGCCAGCACGCTCGTATGGAGCGAGCCGGGGCCGAGGACGATCTGGTCGGCGGCGGCGATCGCCGCAATGACTCCGGGCGGCGCGACACCCGCGGGCTCGCAGCGAATCCTCGTGATCCGCTGGGCGTGGTCGACGGCCACCTGGCCACGGACGGGCTCGCCGTCTTGGATATCGGCGACGAGGTCGACGGCGTCGGTGGTGGCCGGGAGGACTTCACCCACGGCGGCGAGCAGGCGGGCCGTCTCTGCAAGGGCGACGGAAAAGCTGCCGGTCGCGTCGGCGAGGCCGGCGATGAGGAGGTTGCCCACGGGGTGCCCGTCGAGCTCCCCGGCGCCGAAGCGGTGCTCGAAGGACTGCGCGAGGAGTGACTCGTCGTCCGCCAAAGCGCCCAGGCACCGACGCAGATCGCCGGGTGCCGGCAAGCCGAGGCTGGCCCGTAGCCGACCGGAGCTCCCGCCGTCGTCCGCCACCGACACAACCGCGGTGATGCTCTTGGCGAAGGCGCGCGCGGCGCGCAGGGTGGTCGCAAGGCCGTGGCCGCCGCCGAGGGCAACCAGCGCGGGGCCGTCTGGGTTGAGCGTGGGCGGCGTCATCGCTTCTGCACGTCGCGATGGGCAATGTTGGCCACAAAGCCACGCTGTTCGATGCGTTCGTGGAGCGCCTCGGCGATCGCGACCGAGCGGTGACGACCACCGGTGCAACCGATTGCGACCGTCAGGTAGGACTTGCCCTCCTCCACGTAGGCGGGCAGCAACAGGGCGAGGAGTTCGTCGATCTTGGTAAGAAATTCCTTGGCCGCGGGCTGACCTAGGACGTAGTCGCGCACGTCGGTGTCGAGCCCGGTATGGGGGCGCAATTCTGGGATCCAGTGCGGGTTGGGCAGAAAGCGGCAGTCGAGTACGAGGTCGGCGTCGCGTGGCAAGCCGTGGCTGTACCCGAACGACACCACCGCAATGCGCAACTTGGAGTCCTGCTCGTGCTCAGTGAACACGTCGAGGATCCGGTTGCGGAGCTGATGGACGTTGAGCTCACTCGTGTCGATTACTACGTCGGCCAAGCGGCGCACGGGGGCAAGAAGGGCGCGTTCCACCGCGATCGCGCCGGCGACGCCCTCGCCTTCGACCGGGTGGCGTCGGCGGGTCCCCTCGAATCGACGCACAAGCACTTCATCCGCAGCGTCGAGGTACAGGACGCGCACGGGTGTGCCTGCATGGCGCAGGTCGGTTATCGCTTCGTCGAGCCCGCCGAGCTCGGTGCCCGAACGCCCAACCACCAGCACGATCCGGTCCGTCCCGCCGGGACGGGCCACCAGGTCCACGACACGGCCCGCCAGTTCGGGGGGCAGGTTGTCGACCACGAACCAGCCGGCGTCTTCAAAGGTCGCCGCCGCCGTCGACCGTCCCGCACCGGACATGCCCGCCACCACGACCAATTCACCCACAGCGCCAGTGTTACACCCCCCTGCTTTACTGACCGACACTCCCTTCCCCGAGCGAGCGACCAGGATCGACCAACGAGCGCCAGCCAGCGAGTCGTTGGTCACTAGCGGTCGCATAGCGACCACGATCGACCAACGAGGACCAGCGGTGAACGGGGAAGCAGAAGCACGACTGCTCGGAGTGGCTGCCACGCAGCTCGGACTCTTTACACGCGCGCAGGCGATCGGTGCCGGCGTGACAGCACGAATGCTTCGCACACGGCTGACCCAAGGAGCGTGGAAGCGCGTTTACCGGGGAGTGTTCATCGTTTGCGGGCACGAAATGAGTGCCGCAGCTTCACATCTGGCCGCGGTGCTGGCCGTCGACGTGGATGGCACCCGCAGCTCTCATCGGGCGGGAGCCTGGCTGTGGGACATGACACCGCACGAACAGAAGCCGGAGGTCACGTTGATTAAGGACGTGCGAGTACGTCCGTCGCAGGTACGCATTCATCGCACGACAACGCGGCTACTCGAACCGAAGCTGCGAAAGGGAGTACCGACAACGAGCGCCGCCGAGACGCTGCTCGACCTCGGCGCCGTCGTGCCGCTTCACAAGGTGCAGGACGCGCTCGATCGCGGAATCGCACGAAGGATCGTGACCCCGATGTCCGCGCTCGCGGAGTTGAACCGCCGCGGTGGGATGGCGGTGCGCGGAACTGGACCGTTGCGAGCTCTTCTTGATGATGCGGGATTGACCGGCAGTCACAAGCCATCGGTATTGGAGGCGAAGACCCGTCGCCTGATCCGCAAGGCCGGGCTGCCACAGCCCGAGTGCGAACTCGTCGTCGGCGCGAACGGCGAGTACCGGCTCGACTTCAGCTGGCCGCAGCTGCTGTTGGCGATTGAGGTCGACGGGTGGATGTACCACTCGTCGTTCGCGGCCTTCCATGGCAACAAGACGCGGAAGAACTCGCTCACTCTCGAGGGCTACGCAGTCCTCGAATACACGTGGATCCACGTTACGAAGTCCCCGTCGACCGTTGTTCGCGAGGTGCAGGCCGCGTACGCCGCCCGATCGGGACTTCTCGTTGGTCGCTGACGGTCGCCTAGCGACCACGATCGACCAACGAGCGGGTGTCGCGGGTCTCGGAAGTCAGGCGAGGGGTTTGTCGGCGCGGAGGTACAAGAGGCGAGGGATGGTGGCCGCCGCGCGGTATTCCTCGGCGATCTCGAGGAAGCCCTCGGGTGGGGCGGGTTCGAGCATGCGGCCAAGCACGAGTCCGGCATCGAGCAGCGCGTTGACATAAACCGACATGGGGCGGTGCACGAAGGGCAGGTGCACACCAGGGTGGATCTCTTCGATGGAGTGGTCTTCCACCAAATACGGGCCGATGCGCCAGTACTCCTCTTCGAGGTCGACGTCGACGACCCAGCCCGAGCCCGGCGTCTGCAGCAACGGGTGGTTCAAGAAAAAACAGAAGCGGCCGCCGGGAGCCAGGACGCGAGCCACCTCGTCGATCGCGGCCTGGCAGTTGTCGATGTGTTCGAACACCAAGCACGCGACCACGGCGTCGAAGGACTCGTCGGCAAAAGGCAACGGCGACGCCCACGAGCGGGCATACGCGGCTCCCCCGGCCCGCTCGACCGCGGCCACCAACTGGGCTTGGGTTGGATCGACGCCTACCGCGAGCGTCGTGCCGCACTCGGCCAGCACCATCCGCGCGATCTGGCCTTCACCGCAGCCCACGTCGAGCACCCGGGCCCGACCCACAAGCTCGTCGCGCGCCATCGGCAGGATCTGCTCCTCGTACTCAGGGTCGGCGCCGTCGGTAAAGCCCGACACCCACCACTGACTATTGGATTCCCACAGATCTTGTTCAGCCACGACGGTGCAGTTTGTCGTAGACCGCGTCCGCAACCTGCTCTGGGAGGAACGACAGCGCGCCCAGATCGTTGCGCGACGCGGTCTGGACCGCCCGCACGCCGCCCATCGCGTCGACCAATCGCTTCTTGCGCGCGGGCCCCAAACCAGGAATGTCATCGAGCACCGACCTGGTCATGCGCTTGTCGCGCAACTGGCGGTGGAACGAGATCGCGAACCGGTGCGCCTCATCGCGCACGCGCTGCAGCAGATACAGCGCCTCGGACTGACGCGGGATGCGGATGGGCTCGCTCTGGCCCGGCACGAATACCTCTTCGAACTGCTTGGCCAACGATGCGACGGGGATCTCGTCGTCGAGGCCGAGGTCTTCGAGCACGCGCACGGCGACACCGAGCTGCCCCTTGCCCCCGTCCACCAGCAACAGATGCGGCGGGTAGGCAAACCGCTGGCCCTTTTCCAGCGGACGGGCGCGCTCGGCGATCAGCGCCTTGAAGCGACGGGTGAGGACTTCCTCCATCGCCGCGTAATCGTCGTTACCGCCGACCTGCTTCACCTTGAAACGCCGGTACTCCGCCTTGCGGGGCAGGCCGTCTTCCATCACAACCATCGAGCCGACGTAGTCCGTGCCCTGAATGTGACTCATGTCGAAGCACTCGATGCGCAGGGGTGCCTCGGGTAGCTGCAACGCCTCTTTCAGTTCGTTGAGCGCCTGCGCCCGCGAGTTGTGATCGCTCGCGCGTTTCAGCCGCGCGCGCTGGAACTCATCGGCCGCGTTACGCGTAACGGTCTCCTGCAACGCTCGCTTGTCGCCACGCTGGGGCACGCGCACGGTGACGGGCCCGTCGCGCAACGCCGAGAGCCACGACTGATACAGCTCGAGGTCGTCGGGCATGGTCGGCACCAGCACCTGCCGCGGCACCCCCAGCGCGGGCGGGTCGTAATACAGCCGCTCGATCACGCGGCCAACCAGATCGCCCGGAGTCAGCTCCTCGACCTTGTCGACCATGATCCCCTTGCGCCCCACGACGCGGCCGCGCCGCACGTAGAAGACCTGCACGGCGGCTTCAAGTTCGTCGTCGGCGATCCCGATGATGTCGAAGTCCTCGGGTGTAGCCGTGACCACCTGCTGCTTTGCGATCGCCTTGTTGACCGCCGTGAGCCGGTCACGCAGACGGGCCGCGCGCTCATACTCCTGCTTGTCTGACGCCTCGAGCATCGACAGCTCGAGCCGCTTGGTAACGGGATCGGTGTCGCCGTCGAGGAACTGACACAGCTCGCGCACCATCGTGGCGTAGGACTCGGCAGTGACCTCGCCCACGCACGGCCCCGAGCACTGCTCGATATGGAACAACAGACACGGCCGACCCGAGCGCTTGTGGCGCTCGAGCTTGTTGTCCGAACAGGTGCGGATCGGGAAGGTACGCAGCAACAGGTCGAGCGTTTCGCGAATGGCGTAGGCCTGGCCGTAAGGACCGAAGTAGCGCACGCCCTTGCGACGCGCGCCGCGCACCACCATCGCGCGCGGCCACTCCTGATCGAGCGTGAGGGCCAGGTACGGGTACGACTTGTCGTCGCGCAAGCGCACGTTGAAGCGCGGCTGATAGCGCTGGATCAGCGAGAACTCGAGCAGGAGCGCCTCGAGTTCGCTGTCGACCTGGATCCACTCGACGGAGGTGGCAGTCACCACCATTTGCGCCGTCCGCGGGTGCATGAGGCCCGGATCGCCGAAGTAGTTGTTGAGCCGTTGCCGCAGGGACGCGGCCTTGCCCACGTAGATGATGCGGCCGTCGCGATCTTTGAACTGGTACGACCCGGGAGCGTCGGGGATGGTCCCGGCGGCGGGTCGAACGACAGTCACGACACCAAGAATGCCCTAACGATGTAACAACCAGTTACGCGGAACAACCGCGGCCTGCCTATCGTTGAACCGAATGGTGCGACTGCAGAGCCCACTCGCGGCGTCGTTCGTCGACGCGTCCCCCGAAGAACTCGAAGCGCGCATCCGCGCGGCCAAGGCAACCCTCGGGAAGCGCCTCTTCATTCTCGGCCATCACTACCAGCGCGAAGAAGTGATGCGCTGGGCCGACGCTCGCGGTGATTCGTTCGGCCTGTCCCGTATCGCCGCCGATCAGAAGGAGGCCGAGTTCATCGTCTTCTGCGGCGTGCACTTCATGGCCGAGTCCGCCGACATCCTCACGGGCGACCACCAAAAGGTGATCCTCCCCGACCTCAACGCCGGCTGCTCAATGGCGGATATGGCCGACATCGAATCGGTCGAAGAAGCGTGGGACGCAATAGCCGACGTCACCGACATCTCCGCCGTCGTGCCGATCACCTACATGAACTCATCTGCGGCGTTGAAGGCCTTCGTGGGCCGCAACGGCGGTGCAGTCTGCACGTCGAGCAACGCCAAGGCCGTCGTCACATGGGCGCTGGCTCAGCACGGCGAGGCAACCAAGGTCCTGTTCTTCCCCGACCAGCACCTCGGGCGCAACACTGCGTTCGACCTCGGATTCGGGGCCGAGACAATGCACGTGTGGAACCCGCGCTTCGAACTCGGCGGCCTGAGCGAGTCCGACGTGAAGGACGGCAAGTTCCTCCTGTGGAAAGGCCACTGCTCGGTCCACCAGCGCTTCAGCACCGATCACATCGCCGCGTTC